>JAUYHF010000051.1 GCA_030690165.1 Deltaproteobacteria bacterium
TGACCTCAAACATCATATGGCCAAAATCCGGTTCTGGTGTCGAAACAAACTTGTGGGGGAACAACAGGTCAGGGCCGAAGATATAAAGAAAGTGCACTTTTAAAACTTAAGGCAGTGCACTTTTAAATTTTAGCTAACAGGATTTAAAACTAACCGGTAAAATCCATATTTGTTTTTAGATTGATTTTAGATTTTCGTTGACGCAATGCAAGGGTTTCTGATAACCTTAACACCAATTTATGGAATCTATAGCATCAACAATCCAGGAGATAGCCATACTTGCAGCGCCTATACTTATAGCTGTAACGTTTCACGAGGTTGCGCATGGCTGGATAGCAGACAGACTCGGAGACCCTACTGCAAGGCTTTTGGGGAGGCTTACATTAAATCCTATTAAACATCTTGACCCGATTGGCACCCTTGTATTTTTCCTGACACGGATGATAGGATGGGCAAAACCGGTTCCGGTGAATCCTTTAAACTTCAGGGATCCTTTAAAGGGGATGATGTGGGTTGCCATTGCAGGCCCTGTAACAAATCTGTTTCTCGCGGCAGTAAGCGCTGCTATCTTAAGGCTTCTAATAGCATCAGGCATCCTGTTTGACGCATCCATCTCTTTTGTTATGGAACCTATACGCATGATGATATATATGAGCGTCATTATAAATGTCGGACTGGCTGTTTTTAATTTTATCCCAATCCCGCCGCTTGATGGAAGTAAGGTTCTAATGGGGCTTCTCTCCAGAGAACAGGCTGAGGTTTTTGCAAAGCTTGAGCCTTATGGGTTTATAATACTTATCCTTTTCATTATGACAAATATTGACCGTATGATTCTCTCCCCCATTATAGGCTTCACAGTAAGTTTACTTCTCGGAGGCATATTTTGACGGCCCATAAACGGGTTTTAAGCGGGATGAGGCCTTCGGGAAAACTCCACCTTGGCCATTTTCACGGTGTGCTTGAAAACTGGCTCAGGCTTCAGAAAGAACACGAATGCCTTTTCTTTGTCGCTGACTGGCATGCGCTGACAACCGAATACAATAATCCTTCTAATATTCAGGATAATATAAAAGAGATGGTGATTGACTGGCTGTCGTGTGGCATAGACCCCGACAAATCAACCATATTTCTTCAGTCTGCTGTTAAAGAACATGCAGAGCTGCATCTTTTACTCTCAATGATAACTCCGCTTTCATGGCTTGAGAGAAATCCAACATACAAGGAACAGCTTGAAGAGGTTAAGGACAAGGATTTGCACACCTATGGCTTCCTTGGCTATCCGGTCTTACAGACTGCTGATATTATCATTTATAAGGCAGATATGGTTCCAGTCGGCATTGATCAGGCGCCGCACCTTGAACTTTCCAGAGAGATTACCAGAAGGTTCAATTTCCTCTATGGAAAGATATTTCCTGAACCACAGACACTTTTAACTGAAACGCCGAAACTACTTGGCACCGACGGCAGAAAGATGAGCAAGAGTTATAATAACGCCATATTTTTATCTGATCCTCCTGATGTGATAGAAAAAAAGATTCTTCCAATGATGACAGACCCCGCAAGACAGAGACGCACAGACAAAGGCAATCCTGAGATATGCCCGGTATATTTTCTGCACAGGATTTATTCCACCACTGAAACAATCGCGTGGGTGGAAGATGGATGCAAAACTGCCGGCATCGGCTGCATAGAATGCAAAAAATCGCTCATCCCTTCCATTATAAAAGAACTTGCGCCTATTCAAGAAAAGCGGGCAGAGCTTGTAAAAAACCCGGATATTGTGAATCAGGTTTTGACCAAAGGAAATGTAAAGGCAAAAAGGATAGCAGAGGAAACGATGGCCGGAGTAAGGAAGGCTTTGCATGTATAAAGTCAAACTTGAAATATTCGAAGGCCCGCTTGACCTTCTCCTCCATCTCATAAAAAAAAATGAGGTGGATATCTATGATATCCCTATTGTTAAAATCACAGAACAGTATCTGGAATACATGGATATCATAAAGACCCTCAATCTGGAGGTTGCAGGGGAATTCCTGCTAATGGCAGCAACCCTTATCCACATAAAATCCAAGATGCTTCTGCCATTTTCAGAAGAAGAATCTGATGAAGAGGAAGCAGGCGGAGACCCAAGACAGAAACTTGTCCGGAGGCTTCTTGAGTATCAGAAATATAAAGAGGCATCCGTCCAATTGGAGCAGATGAGGATACTTGGCAGAGATACATTTACCAAAGGTCAGATGCCTACTGAGGGTTTGGAAGAAGGTGGATTGGTAAACTTATCTCTTTTTGATTTGCTGGAGGCATTGAAAGATGTTCTGGCAAAGGCGCCAAAAACTATCAGCTTTGATGTAACAATAGAACATATAACAATTGCAGACAGGATAAATTTTATCATGGAGCTTCTGGGCAAGGAAAAGAGCATAACATTTTTTTCCATTTTCCCATCAGGAAGCAGCAGGGCAATTATAGTTACAACATTTCTGGCAATGCTTGAATTGACCAAGATGAAAATGATAAGGATATATCAGTCTGAACAGGATGGGGTAATCAGGCTTTATGCGCCGGAAATCAACGGTCAGGAGTCAATAGATACACAGGCGTTAGAAGTCGGGAGTCAGGAGTAAAACCATGGACAAAGACAGCTTAAAACCGCTAATAGAAACCATAATCTTTGCCTCAGACCACTCCATCAGTTTTGAAAAGCTGATGAATGTTCTGGAGGGTGAGAGGCGGGATGAGGTGAGGAGTGCGCTGAATGAACTGATAGTTGATTATCAGCAGTCAGACAGGGGATTTTTGATTGAAGAGGTGGCGGGCGGGTATCAGCTAAGGACACGGCCCGAGTTTGCGCCGTGGCTGAGGCGGCTTTTCAAGATAGGCTTTCAAAAACTGAGCAAGGCATCCATGGAAACACTTGCAATGATTGCATATAAACAGCCTATTACAAGGATGGAGATAGAGGAACTCCGGGGTGTTGATTCCGGCGGTGTTTTGAAAACACTTATGGATAGAAACCTCATAAAGATTATTGGCAGAAAAGAATTACCGGGCAGGCCGGTGGTCTATGGCAGTACAAAGGAATTTCTTGAGGTCTTTGATTTAAAAGACCTTGCATGTCTGCCTACATTAAAAGAGATTATTACAGCGCAGGAGGAAG
Source organism: Deltaproteobacteria bacterium (assembly GCA_030690165.1). Taxonomy (NCBI): domain Bacteria; kingdom Pseudomonadati; phylum Myxococcota; class Myxococcia; species Deltaproteobacteria bacterium. The sequence continues at coordinate 3,158 of JAUYHF010000051.1, forward strand.
AGATTGCAGGAGAGACTACAGAAGATAATAGCGCGAGCAGGGATAGCGTCCAGGCGCAAGGCAGAGGAGATGATCATGGAGGGGCTGGTCACGGTCAACCGTCAGGTGGTGACGGAACTGGGGACCAAGGCTGACCCTGAAAAGGACAGGATTACTGTTGACGGAAGGCTACTCTCTCATGCGCAGGAAAAGAGCGAAAAGGTTTATATCCTGCTCAATAAGCCTAAGGGTTATATAAGCACGGTTTCAGACCCGCAGGGAAGGCCAACAGTAATTGACCTTGTGAAAAAGATAAAGACAAGGATGTTTCCTGTCGGCAGGCTGGACTATGACGCAGAAGGGGCGCTGCTCTTTACCAATGACGGCGAACTCGCCAATAAGTTAATCCATCCAAAATATCATATCCCAAAAAAATATCTGGTAAAGGTCAGCGATGCCCCTGACCAAAAGGACATTGCAAAGCTTAAGAAAGGCATTTATCTTGAAGACGGAAGGACCCTGCCTGCTGAGGCTAAATTTATAAAGTCAACAAAGACAAATTCATGGATAGAACTTACAGTTTATGAAGGAAAAAACAGGCTTGTAAAAAGGATGTGCTTTGCAATAGGCCATTCTGTGCTGAAATTACAGAGAACAGAATTTGCCGGCATAAAATTAGGCAGCCTGAAGCCTGGAGATTTCAGGACGCTTACCATGGATGAGGTTGAAAGGCTGAAGAAAATAGTGTCAGTTTCGTAGGATGGGTGAAGCGAAGCGCACCCATCTGTTGTAAGCTATGAACAAGGGACTATCCAATATCCTTAAAAAAAATTACCGGAAACTCTTCTCTGCCTTCGGCCCCCAGCGCTGGTGGCCTGGAGATACGCAGTTTGAGATTATAGTCGGCGCAATACTCACCCAGAATACAGCGTGGACAAATGTTGAGAAGGCAATACATAACCTAAAAGTGGCAAGGGTCTTACAGCCCATGAAGATGCACGGATTAAGCGAGAAGGAACTTGCAAAACTTATAAGACCGGCAGGCTATTTCAATATAAAGGCAAAGAGGCTCAAGCATTTTCTGAATTATCTTTTTGATAATTACGGCGGCAGGCTTGACCGGATGTTCAGGAAGAGGACGGACGCCCTCCGCCGCGGGCTTCTATCAGTAAATGGCATCGGCCCTGAAACAGCAGATTCAATACTTCTGTATGCAGGCAGCCACCCGGTATTTGTGGTGGATGCGTATACAAAAAGAATCCTCTCCCGCCACATGATTATAAAAGAGGATGCAGGCTATGATGAAATCCAGAGGCTTTTCATGCAAAACCTGCCGCATGATGTAAATATGTTCAATGAATATCACGCGCTGTTTGTAAATATCGGAAAGGGGTTTTGCAGAAACAGGAAGCCCTTTTGCAGCAGGTGTCCATTGATGTAAGACGAAGGAGTTGATTGGAATGTTTAAAAATAGCATTCTGGCTAAAATACTTGGTGTAGTTATATCCATTACGGTCATTGGTTTCGGCGGACTCCTGTACATGGTTATTGAACAGGAGAAAAAGGGCCTTCTGAGCGACATGGAAAGGACCAGCAGGTTAACGGCAGAGCATGTATTGATTGCCATATACAAGGATATGCTGGAAGAAAGGGCAGATATAGCGCGTCATCTTGTGGAAAATATAAAGACCATAAAGGGCGCTGAAAGGGTGCAGATAATCAGGAACAACGGGGTGGAAGAGGCATTTCAGGATTTTAAAACCCTGAAGGCTGTGGAAAAGGAATATGGAGAACTAAAACCCGAGTGGGTTAAAGACCATAATGATAAAAAAGTTAATATTGCCGAGGGTATTGATAATATAGAGTTCAAAGAGGCTGTCAGGCTTTTTAATAAAGGCAAGAAAGATGGGATCTCTTATATTGAAGAATATAATGGAAAGCGTCTTTTTACATACCTTGCGCCGATAGAGGCAAAAAATACGTGTAAAAGATGCCATACAGCAGTGGAACAGACAAGAGGTATCCTGATGGTATCCACCTCTATGGAAGATATGTATGCGGCCATCTCGTCCAACATGGCGCACTGGATAACATACGGCTTTTTTACGATTGCCGGCATTTCCATATTGCTTACCTTTGTTGCAAGAAATATTATAAGGCCGCTAAAGACAATGACATCTACTGCAAAGGAGATTGCCGGCGGAAACTATAACGTCTCTATCCCTGTTTATACCAGCGATGAGGTCGGGTTTCTTTCCGAGACTTTCAATAAAATGACAGGTGCGATCAGGGACAGGGCCATGGAACTCAAAATACTTTCAGCGGCTATAGAGCAGAGCATAAATATTATATTTATTACAGACAATAAAGGAAATATTCAGTATGTGAATCCAATGTTTGAAAAGGTAACAGGATATGCTCAAGATGAGGTAATAGGTCAGAACTCGCGGATACTCGCATCAGGATTAACCACAAAGGCGCAGTATGCGGATTTATGGGGGACAATTACCGCAGAGAAGACCTGGCACGGGGTGTTTAGAAACAGGAAGAAAAACGGACAACACTACTGGGCAGATGTTGTAATCATCCCTATTAAAAATGAAAAGGGGGAGATTGCCCAATTCCTTTCAGTTCAGGAGGATATTACTGAAAAGAAAAAATATGAAGAAAGGGTACAATACCTTGCCTATTATGATGAATTGACAGGCCTTGTCAACCGCTTGCGGTTTATAGATATTATAACCGGACAACTGTCTTATGCCAAAACCCCGGAGCAGGCCTGCATGCTCCTTTTGATTAACATAGATGAGTTCAAATATGTCAATGAAACATACGGACACAATATTGGAGACGAATTCCTGAAAGGCGTGGCCAGATTGTTAGAGAATATCTTCCGTGATATAGATGCCAAATATATAGAAAAAGCAGAGAGAAAGAGCATAGTAGGCCGTCTTGGCGGAGATGAGTTTGCGGTCTTTATGCCGTATGACGACGAAAAAGAGGCAATGGATGCGGCTCTACAAATACAGGAAAGGATGAAAGAACTTTATGATTTTATATCAATGCCTGTTCATCTGACCGCAAGCATAGGGATCGTATTTTACCCAAAACATGGAACCACGACAAAAGAACTCTTTACAAAGGTGAATGCAGCCATGTTCCATGCAAGAGAAACCGGGAGGGGCAAATGCCATGTCTATCGCCTTGAAGACAATAACCTTGAGAAAGTGCATACAGGCTTTGAGTGGATGGGGCGCATCCAGAGGGCTATTGAAGAAGACCGGTTTTTACCGTGGTTTCAGCCTATACTTGATTTGAAACACAATAAAATATCCCATTATGAGGCCCTTGCCAGGATGCGGGGCGAGGATGGAAATATCCTTCTGCCAGCGGCATTTATAGAAACAGCAGAAAGGTTCGGGCTTATCGGGGCAATTGACAGGATTATTATTGAGAAGACAATGCGGCTTCAGGCAGAGACCTGGCAGCAGGGAAGGCATCTGACCTTCGCCATGAACCTTTCCGGAAAGGATTTGGGAGATGAAGAAATTATGACCTTTCTGCGCTCTAAGATAGTTGAAACAGAGGCAAAGCCGGAGTATCTGATCTTTGAGATAACAGAAACTGCAGCGGTGCGGGACATAAATAAGGCTGTCAAATTTATAAGAGACCTGAAATCCATAGGCTGCCATTTCTCCCTGGATGATTTTGGCGTTGGCTTTACATCTTTTATATATCTGAGAGAGATGGATGTTGACTATGTAAAGATAGACGGGGCATTTATAAAAAACCTGCATAAGGAATACCGTGACCAGCTTTTTGTTAAAGCCATATCAGATGTTGCAAGAGGGATGGGAATTAAAACCACTGCCGAGTTTGTGGAAAACGAGGAGATAATAAAGTTTTTAAAAAGATTGGGCGTGGATTATGCCCAGGGTTATGCCATAGGCAAACCTGCGCCATGGGAGAAGATAGAAAGGGGGCATGCGCCTGATTCTTGATTTCAATAATTGTATGATAAATAACATTGGCCGTGAGCATGGTCTTAAGTTAAGGGATATTGATGCCTTGCAGGGCAGGGCAGTCGAGATTCATAAAAACCTTCAGGCCAGGAGAAAAACTGATATTGGTTTTTATAATCTCCCTTATGACCAAAAACTCTTTAAAGATGTCCTGCTTCTTTCAAAAGAATTGACGGATAGATTTGACGACCTTGTGGTTCTCGGCATAGGAGGCTCGTCTCTGGGAGGAAGGGCTGTGTTCAACGCCCTGTGCCATCCGTATCACAACCTCCTGCCAAGAGATAAGAGAAAAGGTCTCAGGGTTTTCTTCTGCGATAATATAGACCCTGACAGCTTCAGCCCTCTTCTAAAAACCCTCAATCTCAAAAAAACAGTATTTAATGTCATTACAAAATCCGGCGGGACAGCAGAGACCATTGCGCAGTTCCTTGTTATAAATGACCTGCTTAAAAAAGGGCTCGGCAGAAAATACAGAAATCATATTGTTATAACAACAGACCCTGTAAAGGGACCATTGAGGAAGATAGCGGCTGATGAGGGATTTAAAAGCCTTCCTGTCCCTCCGAATGTCGGCGGCAGATATTCTGTTTTTTCAGCAGTCGGCCTTTTCCCGTCTGCAATGGCAGGTGTGGATATAAAAAAACTCCTTGCAGGCGCCAGACAAATGGATGAGACGGTTGGCGCATCTGATATATGGAAAAATCCGGCGTATATGTCTGCAATACTTCAATATCTTGCATATCAAAAAGGAAAAAATATATCTGTGATTATGCCATACTCCAATGCGCTCAGAGATTTTGCCGAGTGGTATATACAGCTCTGGGCAGAGAGCCTTGGCAAAAGGGTGAATTTAAAGAGCGCGGTTGTAAATGCCGGGACTACGCCGATTAAGGCCATCGGCACAACAGACCAGCACAGCCAGCTTCAGCTTTATACAGAGGGGCCTTACGACAAAATTATCACATTTATAGAGGTCAAGAGATTTGATAATAAAATACCGATACCGGAGATATATAAGGATGTGGATGGAGTTGGCTATCTCGGAGGCCATACAATGGATGAATTATTCAAGGCTGAGCAACTGGCAACCAAAATAGCCCTGACCAAAACAGGCAGAATGAACTATACCATCGCCCTTCCTGAAATAACCCCGTTTACAATCGGCCAGCTTCTCTTCTTTTTTGAAGTTCAGACAGCATTTGCAGGAGGCCTTTTTGAGGTCAATCCCTTTGACCAGCCTGGCGTTGAAGAGGGAAAAAACCTGACATACGGGATAATGGGGAAGAAAGGGTATGAGAAAATGACAGCAGAGATTAAAGACCAATTCAAACGCAGGGACAAGCAATATGTTAATTCCAACTCCTGACTCCGAACTCCCAACTCAGAACTCCCTTACCCCTGCCATGAGGCAGTATATGGAGATTAAGGAAACCTGCAGGGACGCCATCCTTTTTTTCAGGATGGGCGACTTTTATGAGATGTTCTTTGAAGACGCAAAACTTGCATCGCGTATTTTAAATATCGCCCTTACAACAAGAGACAGAAACAGGGAAAACGCAATTCCCATGTGCGGCATCCCGTATCACGCAGCAAATAGTTATATAGCAAAACTTGTCAAAGAAGGGCACAAAGTAGCTGTGTGCGAGCAGATGGAGGATCCAAAAGAGGCAAAGGGCATTATAAAAAGAGAGGTAACAAAGGTTATAACGCCAGGGGTTGTATTGGAAGAGGAACTTTTAGATGCAAAAACCAATAATTTCATAGCATCAGTAACATGGAATGGAAATACAGGCGGGCTTTCTTATATGGATGTGACAACCGGAGAATTTAAGGTAACAGAATTTTCTGAAAAAACCGCGCTCATGGATGAGATTAAGCGCATAGAACCAAAAGAGCTGCTTATCACAGAAGAATTGGCTAATAGTAATAATTTTTCAGAGATTTCGAAGATCTTATCTAATACGAGGGTTACGTCTCTCCGCGGCTATAATTTCAGGTATGATGACGCAGTTCACGGCCTTACAGGGCATTTCCAGGTTTTGTCGCTCGATGGACTTGGATGCGATTCATTGAATGAGGGCGTAAAGGCTGTGTGGATTGTTCTTAAATATGTGAAGGAAACGCAAAAAGGGGAGCTGCCTCACATAAACCGGCTGTCCGTCTACCACCCCCATCAGTATATGGTGATTGACTCCATGACAAAGAAAAATCTTGAGCTTACAGAGACAATAAGACACGGCGCTAAAAAAGGGACGCTTCTCGGTCTTCTTGATAAAACCAAGACCGCCATGGGCGGCAGAAGGCTTAAGCGTTGGCTGGAATATCCTTTAAAGGATGTTTCAGAGATAAATAGAAGACTTGACGCAGTTGAAGAATTGTCCGGAGAAAAACTTATCAGGGCGGAGGTTCAAACCTGTCTGGTAAGGGTTTATGATATGGAAAGACTCGCTGTCCGGGTTGCCCTTAATACGGCAAACCCCAGGGATTTGGTGAGCCTTAAAGATTCACTCCTGACCATACCAAAGATAAAAAACCTCCTGAAGCCTTTTAATTCAGCGCTTCTTAAAGGAATATATCATGGCCTGGATGATGTAAAAGAGGCCTCTCTCCTGATAGAGGCAGGCATTGTTGACCTGCCTCCGGTTGCAGCAAGGGAAGGGGGGTTTATAAGAGACGGGTTTAATGCCGAATTGGATGAATTAAGAAACGTAATGCGGGACGGCAGGAACTGGATTACAAGATTTGAGGCAGGGGAGAAGAAAAGGTCTGGCATAAATTCCCTGAAGGTTAGATATAATAAAGTATTCGGCTATTATATAGAGATTACAAAAACAAACCTTTCACAGGCGCCTCCTGATTATATAAGAAAGCAGACACTTATAAATGCCGAGAGATTTATAACACCTGAGTTAAAGGATTATGAGGCAAAGGTTTTGGGCGCAGAGGAGAGGATAACAGAACTTGAGCAAAGGCTTTTTAATGAGATAAGGGAAAGGGTTTCTCTTTACAGGGACAGGATTCAGGAGACCGCAAATCTTTTGGCAGGGCTTGATGTCTTCTGCGCCTTTGCCCAGCTTGCAGATGAGATGGGTTACGCAAGACCAAAGATAAATGACGGGGACGTTATAAATATTGTGGAAGGAAGGCATCCTGTTATAGAGGCAAATAAAGAAGAGAGATTTGTTTCAAATGACACAATGCTGGATAAAACAGACAATCAGATAATAATACTTACAGGCCCGAATATGGCAGGCAAATCCACATATATAAGGCAGGTTGCCCTTATTGTTATTATGGCCCAGATGGGCTGTTTTGTGCCGGCAAGCGAGGCCCTTATAGGCGCTGTTGACAGGGTCTTTACAAGGATAGGCGCATCAGATGATATTACAAGAGGGCATTCCACATTTATGGTGGAGATGAATGAGACCTCTAACATTCTTAACAATGCCACTGAAAAAAGCCTTATAATACTTGACGAGATTGGCAGAGGCACCTCCACTTATGACGGTTTGAGCATAGCATGGGCTGTTGCGGAATATATCCATGACCAGCCGGCTGTAATGGCAAAGACGCTCTTTGCAACCCATTACCATGAACTCACAGAGCTTTCCTTAACAAAGGAGAGGGTCAGGAATTATAATATGGCAGTTAAAGAATGGAATGACAAGGTTATATTCCTGAGAAAGGTTATTCCCGGCGGGAGCAGCAGGAGCTATGGCATTCAGGTGGCAAGGCTTGCAGGCATGCCTGAGCCTGTAATACAAAGGGCAAAGGAAATCCTGCGCAATCTTGAAAAGGGGGAATTGAATGAACTAGGCATGCCCCGACTGGCCTCATCAAAGAATACGGAGCCGCAAATCGGACAGATGAACCTCTTGGGAGAAAAGTATCCGGTAAAAGAAGAGCTGCGCAAGATAGATACAAACACCCTCACGCCGCTGGAGGCGCTGGTAAAATTAAGCCAATTAAAGGAAATGGCAGGAGAGTAATGTTGTAGGAAATACTATACATTAGGGAGGTTAAGAGTGAAAAATATAATTGCCGGCACGAGTTACAAAATTCAGGATATTATAGAAACTGCCCTTGCCGAGGACATTGGTTCAGGCGATGTTACAACAATGGCAATAGCGGATAAAAATGATGAGGGCGCTGTAGAGATAATTGCAAAAGAAAATCTTGTTGTTGCAGGCATTCTGATTGCAGAGGCTGTATTTAAGACGATTGACAAAAAGATAGAGTTTAAACCATTTGTAACGGATGGGGGTACTGTCAGGAAGGGCAAGGTTATTGCCAAAGTCTCCGGGAAACTGTCAACATTGCTCGCAGGTGAAAGGGTTGCCCTCAATTTTTTACAAAGGCTTTCCGGAATCGCAACACTGACCCGCCTGTTTACGGATAAGATAAAAGGGTTTAATATCAAAATCCTTGATACAAGAAAGACCACACCGGGTTTAAGGATCCTTGAAAAATATGCCGTTAGGATGGGCGGCGGGTGGAGTCACAGATTTGGCCTTTGCGACGGGGTTTTGATAAAGGATAATCATATCGCGGCAGTGGGCAGTGTAGCTGAGGCTGTGCGGAGGGCAAGGGATAGTGCCCCGAAGAATATGCTGATAGAGGTTGAGACAAAAAATCTAAGCGAGGTAAAAGAGGCATTGCTTGCCGGCGCTGATGTAATAATGCTTGATAATATGAAACCTGCTGCTATGAGGCAGGCTGTAAAAATTATTGGGAAAACAGCATTGGTTGAGGCATCGGGCGGGGTTAATCTGAAAAATGTCAGGGCCGTAGCAGAAACAGGGGTTGATTTTATTTCAGTCGGCGCATTGACACATTCTGCACGGGCAGTGGATATAAGCATGGAGGTGGTAAGATAACGCAACAATCAGCGGCGGCGATTCATGCCGTCCGCTGGATTTAAGTGTTATACGAGGTTTTTAATTTTAATATTCTTGCCTGTGTTGTTTCTAATATAGAATCACGAAGAAAAGAACTTGCCTCTAATATCTCTATACCGATTAATTCACCGCTTTCATTTAATTCTGCCGTAATATTCGGACTCAACTCAATGCTATCTGCTTCTTTCCCTTCAGAGATAACTATGTGCAAAATATCTTCATTTTTAAAATATGTCATTTTTGTTTTATCCATATTTAAACCTCCCAGTTTTAAGTCTGAAATTAATTTGTTGGCGTGTAGTTGCATGAATTGTGACTGGCATTATTTTGTTTCCATGCTTCTCATATGGGATCATGATCAGTCTGTCATCATGTTTGCCTATCGCAATTAAACGGTGAGTTGTGGTATCAAAGCACCTCTCTCCAGAATGCCGTAATACATTTTCAATCTTTGAAAGTTCAAACCCTCTTGATTTTACTCTATACTTCATATAATTGGTCCATTCAATTGAAAATTCTTCAGGGGCTTCCACATCCCCTCCAATTCTTTAGTATATTTTTATTATACCGTATAACGCCCTGGCGCTCAGCGGCGGCTGTAAGCCGTCCGCTGGAGTGATTTGTTAGGCGTTCTTATATTCATGTGTTCATGTGCTAATTTACCAATTTAAATAGAACCGTCCCCTTTATTTCTTTTAACAAAGAATTTGAATTATTGTAATTACTATAATTATTTTTACCCATAACGCTCCGCATAACCGGCTGGCAAAGAAGCGCAGCGGATTTGCCAGTCCGAGTTGATGCGGTTGTTCGCCACAAGCCTCACTTGGGGGGCAGAGCAACACAGTTATTCCCTTGCCAGCGCCAATTTGTAATGATACCTCGGCTATCGGTTGTAAATGTAGTGCGGCATGACAGAGGAATATTATAGACCGGCGTCTGTTTCTGCACATAGGTTGTTGAAGTTCCAGAATAGCTGCCGTAGGCACTGCCACCGTATGGACTGTATGCGCTGGCGGTTCCGGAATGGTATGTTGTCTGCGGCTCTGTATAGGTGTACCCTCCCATTTGCAAAGTCCGCTGGTTATAGTACTCAAGAACCCAACCACCATTTGAGAGTTGGTGGGACGATTGCGGCGGCCCCCATGATGCCACAAGATTGTCGGCATGGGAGCCAACCCAGGATTGGAGAATTTTCTGGTAATTCGCGGTTGTCGCGCATCCAAAGATAAAGAACAAAGCAAAAACCAATAAGAATAAGCCCTTAATCCTCGTTGAGTCCTTCCGTTTTTCCATTCTGCATCCTCCTTTCTTTCTCAGGCGAACGCTCCGGTTCAGCGGCGGCGCGCAGCGCCGTCCGCTGCAACCGGTTGTTATGCCGCCTCATCGATCCACCGCCTCACGCCAGCATGGATTTCGTAGCAGCCATCAAGGGTCGTGAGGGCTGCGCGTAGGATGTTGCGGTCGCGCGCGATCTCACCGATCGGACCATCGGGGTACTTGCCACCATGGAATAGGTTGTTCCTCGAGGTCTTCAGTAGGCGGAGCGTGAACGCCTCGTCTGACTCGCCCTCCTGCCGCGCGACCGGATCCCAGCCAAGCTGGCCATCGCGCACCACCTGGCGCCGCGGAGAAAGACGCCTGAGTTCGTCCACCGCTTCCTTGAAGCCAGGAGCCGAAACCTGTGCGAACCGCCCTTGGACTTCGCGCCCGAAGCGATCCCAGTCGGGTTCTGCTGCGTTGTTTCGGCCGGCCCTCAGGAATCCCTCTCGCTTGAGTGCGCACTCGAAGACGGAGAACTTCCAGAAGAAGTCGAGAACGAGATCGCGGTCAAGTGCCTGGGGCGGAAGTCTGAATGTCATCCTCTCTCCTTACCTCCACTCAGACGGCATAACATTGCTTTTTAAGTTTATTCAACATTATGCTGGATTATAGAAATTGAAGGGGAGATAGTCAAGAAAAAAAATTATAAAACCGTTGAAAATGGAGAGGAGATGCAATATAATGATTTTGTATCAATTATTATATTGCTGAAATATAGTATCGCATATTGGTTATGTTAGAGTCTTTTAAACGATTTTTGTCATCAAAAGGTAAGGTAAACGAGAAATATCTTCCGTTTTATTTGAAGTGGGTTACAGAAGGTTATCGCTACCTTGATATTCCATTATCTCAACCAATTACAAATGAGCAAAAATCTCAATTTCTAAAATATTTATCTAAAAGCCACGAAGACTATCAGGTTCAGCAGGTTGGACAGGGTGCTCCGGCTATACGGATATTTTCTTTCCAGAACAAAGAAGAACGAAAATGGATTTGCAACTAAAAAAATATCCTTGGCGTAAGGAATCCGCTGGATAATCAATGAAAGTCAACACAATATCCACAGAACAATCAATCCTCAGGCTGCTTAAAAAGAAAACCTTTTCTTATCTCTCTGGCCAGGCCTTGAGTAAAACCTTCGGCCTGTCAAGGACTGCAATCTGGAAGCATATAAATGCAATCAAGGAGATGGGCTATGATATAGAGGCAAGTCCTGCCAAGGGATACAGATTAAATATAGAGAATCTGCCTTTCAATAAAATTGAAATCTCCTCAAATCTTAAAACATCTTTTATCGGGAGGGCTCTTTCTTTTTATAAAGAGACAGGCTCAACCAATGATACTGCCAAAGAGTTTGCTGCAAAGGGCGTAGAGGAAGGCGCGGTTATAGCAGCCGATTGTCAGAAAAAAGGCAAAGGAAGGCTGGGGAGGAGATGGGAATCGCCTGCCGGCGTAAATATCTATACATCCATCATCCTGCGTCCGAACATACTGCCTGTATTTGCCCCCCAGCTTACACTGGTTTCCGCAGTTGCAGCGGCAGAGACTGTTTCAAAATTTTTAAACACCGGTTCAGGTTACAAACCTGAACCCACAGTTAAATGGCCCAATGACATCCTTATAAATTCAAAAAAGGTTGCAGGCATCTTAACTGAGATGAACTCTGAGATGGACAGGATAAATTTTGTTGTTATCGGTATAGGCGTGAATGTGAATATGACGAAAAAGATGTTCCCGGAAGAATTAAGACAGATTGCAACATCATTGAAAGAAGAAACAGGAAGAGACATTTCAAGGATAGATTTTATCCAAACACTTTATATGAATATGGAAAGATGGTATAAAGAATATCTCAAAAATGGTTTTGAGCCTGTCCGCAAGGCATGGACAGACTATTTTAATATGAGAGATAAAATGGTGAAGGTTCAACAGATGGACAGGGTGATTGAAGGCATCGCCATCGGCATTGACGGCAACGGGGCGCTGCTGTTGAGGGGAAAAGATGGAAAGGTTGCGAGAATACTGTCAGGGGATGTATCAGCATGAAAATCAATTTTACAAAGATGCACGGCATTGGAAATGATTTTATCGTCATTGACTGCCGCAAGAAAAAGATTGCAGGGCTTTCAAGGCTGATGAAAAAACTTTCTCACCGGCAGTTTGGCATCGGCTTTGACCAGGCGCTTTTTCTGCTGCCTTCAAAAAAAGCCGACTTCAGGATGGACATCTATAATGCAGACGGCGGAAGGGTGGAGATGTGCGGCAACGGCATCAGATGTTTTGCGAAATATATCTGGGACAGAAACTTATCCAGAAAAGCAGTTCTGGAGATAGAAACCCTTGCAGGCATAATAAAACCAAAAAAGGCCGGCAGTCTTGTACAGGTTGATATGGGAGAGCCGATATTTGAAGGCAAAGATATACCGGTAAACTTAAGCGGCAGAATAATAAAATATTCATTAAATATAGAAGGCATGGGGTTCAAAATAACCTGCGTCTCCATGGGCAACCCGCACTGCGTTATATTTACAGATGATGTTGATAATTTTCCTGTTGCCAAATACGGCCCGGCAATAGAAAATCATCCGCTCTTTCCCAAAAGGATAAATGTGGAGTTTGTAGAGATTGTAAATAAAAAAGAGATTGCTATGCGGGTCTGGGAAAGGGGAAGCGGCGAGACCCTTGCGTGCGGCACAGGCGCATGCGCAGCCCTTGTGGCTGCCAATCTGAACGGCCTTGCTGAAAGAAAGGTTGTTGTTCATCTTGCAGGCGGAGACCTTAAGATTGAATGGTCTTTGAAAGACAATCATGTATATATGACTGGCCCTGCAACAGAGGTATTTGAAGGGGTGGCGGAAGTTTAGTCTGAAAGGAGATTTTCCATGTCCGAATTCAAAGATGTAACTGTAGTAAAAAAGGCCAATGTCTATTTTGACGGAAAGGTGACAAGCCGCACCGTTATCTTTGGCAACGGCGCTAAAAAGACGCTTGGAATCATGCAGCCCGGCGAGTATGAGTTCAATACCGGCAAGGCCGAGATTATGGAGATAATGACGGGAGATTTGGATGTCCTGCTTCCCGGACAATTAAAGTGGAAAAAGATAAAAAGCGGCGAATCCTTCGATGTCTCCGCCAATTCAAAGTTTAAGATGAGAGTTAAAAGCCTGTCGGATTATTGCTGCTCGTTTGTTGATTAGCGATGTGGCAGGCTGCGCCTGTCCAAAATATGCGACAAAACCATGCCAAAAAATAATTATCTGAAATTGGGCATACCCTTCCTTATTTTATTTCTACTCATATCCACGATTATTTTGAGAGCCTTTTTTGTTGATACCTTGTCTGCGCTTTCCATTGCAACCGTGCTTTCACTGTCGCTTGTCATCATCTATCTTTACTACATCATTACCGAAGAGATGGCAATGAGAAAAAGGGTGGAAGGGCGGCTTTTATCTATTGAAAAAAGCGCCAGCCTTGGCAAGCTTTCAGATTCCAATCATGATGCCGACACCCCTGCAGCCTCCCTCTCCCTCCAACTCACGGAGGGGAACAGGGGTATGGCGTGGAGTGAAAAAGAGAAGGTCTATTTTGGTTCTGCATATGAGATAACTAATTCAATATCAGCACAATTGGCAATGCTGAAAAAAATACTCGGCTGCCACAATTGTATATTGTTTGACGCTGGTGGAAAAGGACTTATCTTTATCGCTAATTCATCTGCAAATGAAGATATACATTACGAGCTTCCCAATGAGAGTAATGGAAGCCTTTTAAGCTGGGTAGCAGAACATAAGGTCCCTTTGCGTATTGCCCATGTCAGGGATAAAAAAGGCATAAACTACTACATCAGGGATAAGGGCATAGAATCTTTTTTGGCTGTACCTGTATTTGACAAAAAAGATGAACTAAGGGCCATCCTCTGCGCAGATAGCCGGGGAAAAGATGCCTTCAACCCTGATGCAGAAAGGCTTTTAACCTTTGCCGGCAACAGTATCTCGGAGTTTATGGAAAATGTTACAAAACTTAGCAAGATGAAAATAGAGGCGTCAGAGTTTATGGCATTTTACAGATTGAGCAAAATGTTTGCCTCTACGCTTAAGCTTGACGAAATACTTGATATTGCAGTTACATTCAGTAAAGAGATTGTTGACTATGATATGGCCGTCTTCTCACTGAAAGAAGAACCTGAAACATTAAAGGTAGCCGCGGCAAAGGGTTTCAGAGCCGCTGATATGGTTAATAAAATATTTAAACCATATGAGAGCATAATAGGATGGGTCATTAAAAACAGCAAGCCTCTCTTCTTCTCAGATTTTCAGGGAGATAAAAGAGATGCGCTGATATTTCCATGGATATCTCTGCCAATACGCTCTCTCATATGCCTTCCCTTATGCGTAAAAGACGATACCATCGGCGTATTTTTTATAGCAAGCAAGAAAGAGAATTTTTTCTCAGCTTATGAAACAAAGATATTTGAGGTTATTGCCGCGCATACCGCCACCCAGATACAGAATGCCATGATGTACCAGCAGATGGAAAAAATGGCTACAACAGACGGCCTTACCGGACTTTTTAATCACAGGCATTTTCAGGAAATGCTGTCAAGGGAATTGGAAAGGGCGGAACGATACAATGAAAAGGTTTCCCTTCTCCTTGTTGATATAGACCATTTTAAAAAGGTTAATGACACATACGGCCATCCGGCAGGTGATAAAATATTAAAGGGGGTAGCAAAGATACTGACGTCATCCATAAGGGGTATTGATGCGGCGGCAAGATACGGAGGAGAGGAATTTGCCGTTATCCTTGTTAATACAGACGGCAAAGGGGCATTAGAGACAGCGGAGAGGATCCGCAGGGTAATGGAATACAGCAAGTTTAATATCGGCAGTACCTCCATAAAGATAACGAGCAGTCTGGGAATTGCCGTATTTCCTGGCGACACAGGTGTAGATGACGGCGCTCAAAGACTCCTTATCTCCAGAGCAGACAACGCTTTATATCTGGCAAAAAAGGAGGGGAGAAATATGGCATATCTGTTTAAAGATGTATCAGATAGGATAACAAGTATAGCTAAGCAAGGATAATACTATCTTCTCACAGCCTCTATCAAAAACCGTTTAGTCTTGCTATTTGATTTTGGACAAACAAATTCAAGCCTGTTAACTTTTAGCTCATTGTCTTGAAGAACAAAAAGCATTTCCTGTAATCTTGTCAGAGGGTATATATAGCAGAGCCTTCCATTTTCAGCCACAAGGTATTTTGAAATTTTTATGAGGTCAGAAAATGAGCAGGTAATCTCCATCTTTGCGACTCTCTTTTCGCTGGATGGGCTTATTCTGCCGGATTTGTGTTTTGTATATGGAGGATTGCTGATAACAACAGAGAATGAACCTTTTTTGAAAAGGCTGCGATGAATAATATCTCTCAAATCACCTTTGACTATCTTAATTCTTGACGAGAGATTATTGAATACAACATTTCTCTTTGCAATATCCGCCAAACCTTCTTGAATCTCCATCCCTACAATATTTTGAATCTGTGATTTTTGCGCAAGGATGAGAGGAATTACCCCGGAACCGGCGCCCAGGTCAATGACAGAATCATCAGGTTTTAAAGGCAGGACAAAATTGGCAAGCTGAACAGAATCATCTGAAAATCTATAGCCGTTTTTCTTCTGGATTATCCTGAACTCCCCCAATTTGTCAAGGGTTTCCTCCGGATTGATTAAAGGCATATTTCCTAATTCCTAATCTTCTACCACCTCATCCCTGCCAATCGGATTTATCAACAGGCCTGATAAAAGTTTGGGGTAGAAATATGTAGACTTCTGCGGCATAACATGGCCTGCTGCCGCAACCGCCTTTACCTGTTCAATCTTTGTTGGATTCAGGAGAAATGCCATCTGCCTTCCACCCTTTCGCGCCTCTTCAATTGCCTCGTCCATCCCTTTAACATATACTATATTTTCCTGATTTTCCTGGGCCGTGCTGCTTATGCCTAATATATTATTCAGGATAAGGGCATGAAGCACTGTAACATCAAGGGATTTAAAAACCTCGGAGATAGAACTTCCAAACGCCTTATCCATTATGTCTTTTCCTTTTAATGTAAGGACAAAGTATGAATCGATACCATTTATATAAAGGCCAAAACTGGGAAGCCCTGCCCCTTTTTCTTCCATTTTTCTATAAACTTCCTTTCTAACCTTTGGCTCAATCCTCAAATCCCATTTAATCTCTTCAATATTAAAAAATGGGGAGCAGTTTGCAAAAAATGTTTTTGAATCAAATTTCGAAACATTGTGTATGATGCGGTGGGTAGGCATGATTGTCATTCCCTCATCGTCCATGTTGGAAAAATACATCATCACATAGTTGAATGCCTCTTTTCCTGTGTAATCATCCGATTTTTCTCTCATCATATTCCTGTAGTTCAGGGCAGTTTCATATCTGTGGTGGCCGTCCGCTATAAAGAGCGGTTTTTGAGACATAATCTCTGCAATCTTTTTTATTATTTCAGGCCTGTCAACCCTCCAGACCTTACTCTCAACACCATCGTCATCCGAAACATCAATAATAGGCGAACCATTTACACAGCAGTCTTCCAAAAGCCTGTTTACTATCTTTTGCGGCTCGGAATATATGGAAAATATGCAGCTGAAATTTGTATGACATGCCTCCATGAGTTTGAGTCTGTCGGCCTTTGGACCGGCAAGGGTCTTTTCATGAGGATGTATGCCGCCCTTGCCAAATTCCTCCAATTTTGCCAGCGCTATAAAACCCTTTCGTGTCCTTCGCTGCCCATCCTTCAATTTGTAGACCTGAACATAATAGTAGATGGCGGGTTTTACATCCCTGACAAGGGTCTTCTCATCCTGCCATTTCTTAAAATCAAGAGCAGCCCTTGAATATCTGTCATTGCCAGGGGTGTCGTCTGGAAATACCTTTCCAAGTATCAGCCTTATAATATTTTGCGGATGTCTCTCGTAAAGCCTGCCCTGAAATTCAGGAGAAATTACATCATAGGGCGGCGCCATCACCTTGTTTAAATCCCCCGCCTTTTTAGGATTGTAGAGTATGCCTCTAAACGGCGCTATCTTTGCCATTCATATCTCCTTTTAATAAATACAGGAACCTCAGCCTTAACCTGTCTGTTAACTATATTCATCCGGGAAGCGCTTCTTCATCTCATCCCTTATAAATCTTTCTATCTCGCCGGCAGTGGAAAACGCAAGGGCAGTCTCCGCTATCTCTTTTGCATCTGAATACTTAATAGACCTGATTATCTTTTTTACCTTCAGGATTGAAAGGGCGTTCATGCTCAACTGGTCTAATCCGAGGCCCAATAGAATCAGGGCGTGTTCCGGCTCACCTGCCATCTCTCCGCATACGCCAACGGCAATGTTGGCGTTATGCGCCGCATCCACAATATGTTTTATAATACGGAGCGCCGCCGGGTGCAGGGGTTCATATAAATATGCCACATGCTCATTGACCCTGTCTATAGCAAGGGAATACTGAAGAAGATCGTTTGTGCCTATGGAAAAAAAATCCACCTCTCTTGCAAGGATATCTGCAATAATTGCAGCAGACGGAACCTCTATCATTGCGCCTACAAATATCTTGGGATTAAATGGTTTTTGCTCTTTCCTCAATTCTTCTTTGGCCTCCTCCATAATGGCCTTTGCCTTTCTCAGTTCCTCCATCCCTGATATCATGGGAAACATTATTTTAATATTTCCATATACGCTGGCCCTAAGTACCCCTTTAAGCTGCGTCTTAAAGATATCCGGCTCCTTGAGACAAAAGCGGATAGCCCTCAGTCCCATAGCGGGATTCATCTCCGGAGCAAGCTCCATCTGAGAAAGAAATTTATCTCCGCCTATGTCAAGTGTGCGGATAATTGTCGGGTGAGGAGAAACCCTTTCAACTACATCCTTATAAACCTTGAAGTGTTCATCCTCGGTAGGAAGATCTTTCCTGTTCAGATATAAAAACTCGGTCCTGTAAAGCCCGATACCTTCAGCCCCGTGGTCAATAAGGGATGGTATCTCTTCTACCATTTCTATATTCCCCATAAGCCTTACCCTTCTGCCGTCCAGCATCTCAGCCGGTAATTTTTTGTAGTGATGGAGTAATTTCTCGTAATCAGAGTACTGCCCCTTTTTCTTTTCATAGTCCCTGATAACCTTTTTAGACGGGTTTATGACCACCATGCCGCTTGTGCCGTCTATAATAAGCGTATCTCCTGCATTTACCTTCTGGGTTATGTTTTCCAGACCGACAACTGCTGGTATTTCAAGAGACCTGGCCACAATGGCTGTATGGGATGTCTTTCCGCCGATGTCTGTTAAAAATCCCAAAACCTTCCCCTTCACCATCTGGACGGTGTCAGTTGGCGCAAGGTCATGGGCAATCACGATTACCTCTTCCTTTATCTCCGCAATGGTCTCATGTTTTTTCCCCATGAGATTTTTTAAAACCCGGTCGCAGATGTGGTCTATGTCCGAACCCCTCTCCCGTATATATTCGTCATCAACAGAGTCAAAGAAATCCCTTATCTCTTTCATGACCATCCGGATAGCCCATTCTACGTTGACCTTTTCCTTTTTAATGGTCTTTATTGTATCGTCTATGAGCATCTTATCTTCCAGCATCAAAAGATGCGCATCAATGATGCGGATGTGCTCTTTGCCCTTCACATCATTTAAAAGTTTATTTCTTATCTTCAGGAGTTGATCCTTTGATTCCTGAACCGCTTTTTTAAACCGTTTTACCTCTAACGGGATATAAGCCAAGTCTAAATAACAGTAGGCAGGCGTCTCCAATCTTCCGCCCTCCACAAGAAACGCCCCGCCAATGCTTATGCCTGGTGAAACGCCTATGCCCTTTAATACAATGTCAGTTCTGCCGGGTTCAACCATTATTCTTCTCCAAACTTCCCATCTATCAATGCCTGTAATACTGCAATTGCGTCTTTTGCATCCACCCCATTCGCCTTGATAATAATCTTGCTGCCGCATCCGGCAGCAAGCATCATTACACCCATAATACTCTTTCCATTTACCTCCTGACCGTCTTTCTCAACAAAGATATCCGCGCCAAATTTGTTTGCTGCCTGCACAAACTGCGCAGCCGCCCTTGCATGGAGACCAAGCTTGTTCACTATGGTAAATGTCTTTTTGATATAAGAATTTTCTTTAGCATTCATATCAGCCAACCCTTTGGAGCATATTCATAACAATTAGAAATATAATTGCCGGTAAAAACAATAGATAAATCGCCAGAGAAACGGATATCCCTTTTCTTAAAAATATGGATAATAATATCGTCGCAGTTGTTATAAAACCTGTTATCAAAAACAATTGATAAATCTGAACAGGCTGTATTCCAAACATCCCTGTCTTGAACAGCTTAAATATCAAAGCTGCAACCATGATGCCAAGAAGGCCTGTAGCAATAATGCGAATCCTCAAAGCCTGCTCAGGCAATCCCAATGTTTTGATATATTCTACAACATCCTCGCCGAGTTTATATCCTTTATGCAAACCGAACCATCTCATCCAGATATGAAAAAGATTATATACCACAAGAAACACAATAGGCCCCCAGAGGCCCCCAGAGACCCCAGGTAAGATAAGCGCGGATAAAACTCCGAGGACAGAGGCAATGGGCCTTACAGATCCCCAGAAAAATGTATCTCCTATAGCGCCGTAAGGTCCTATAAGGCTTTCTTTAAAAGAAACAACTTCTTTTGCATCCAGTTTCCCATCTTTCACCTCTTCCTCCATTCTTATAACAGCGCCAAGAATGGGTGACGCCATATATGGATGGGCATTATAAAAAACCATATGCCTTTTAAAGGCTGCAGAGGCCTGGTCTCTATCTTTGTAAATATCCTTTATCGCAGGGGCTATTGCAGACGCAAATCCAAGACCTTGCATCTTTTCGAAACTCCATGCGGACTGAATGAAAAAGGAATTTAAAAAAACCTTAAATATGGTAAATCTGCCTATCATCTTATTACCGCCGCAAGGAGAGTAACAGCAAAAAATATTGTTACTAAGAATACAGTCAGAGACCTGCTGCCGTATACTGCGCTGTAGGCAGAAGAAAGACCTGTTACGCATGCGGCGCCAACGGCAAATGGCAAAGACATAACAACAACACGAGGCAAAAGTGGCAATAATATATACACGAGCAGCACGCCGCTAAACGTTAAAACAAATATCGTTAAAAGGTTTAAGGCAAAAAAAACACCAAGCCCTTTCAGATTATTTGTTCCAACGGCTTTAATAAGCCCTTTGTCCAATCCTGCAAGCACAGTATTAAAAAGCCGTACATTAAAAACCCGCGCAGCGGCATCCGCTTTCCTGCAAATAATGTCCATAGGGATTACTATTAAAATTGCGAAACCCAGAATAAAAAATATATCAGCGCTGCCAAATCCCCCCAAATACCAATTGGGAAAGACAGCAATATCCATTCCGCCTAACGTCTTTTGCCCTATAAGCGATACGGCTGTAATTACTACTGCCAGCATTGTCTCATGAGGCGGTATATAGCCTCCTATAGGAAGTCCGCCAATAAAAAGGAGTTCCAATACCCCGCCTATCAACAAACCCGACATTGCATCACCCAATATATAACCAATGACAGGCGATGCAACAAGCGGCCTTGAAACCATTATCTGCAGGGCTGCAGTTCTATCAAGGGAAAGAAGCCCGCCCGCTGCAGACGCTAAAAAACACTGATAGACAACATCCTTCAACTTCCCACTCCTGCCTTTAACATATCAACATGCCTATCCGAGGGCACAGCCCGTATATCCAACTCTATCCCCTGTTTTAAGAGATATTGCAATATATCCTCATCCTCTTTGTCAATGTATACAGACGGGGTAATCTCTCTCCCGTCTTGACGGGCGTTATGATGATGGATATTCCCGATATTCACATTGGAAATTATGAATCCTTTATTATATGCCTGCAATAGCTCCTTCAGGGTAGAGAATATTATAATTACCCTTTCTTTGTTCATATCCTCTGACATTACATCTATTAGCGCTTCTTCTATGCCTTCAACCTTTATCGCCAGGGCCGTTGAACTACATGACTCTATGGCAATCCTCTGTATGAGATTATTTCTAACCGCATCGCTTGCAACTATAACCCGCGTTGCCTTGCAAAAGGGCGCCCATGCCTCCACTATCTGGCCATGAACCAATCTGTCATCAACTCTAATCAGCACTATGCTCATTTTCACACCTTTCCCTTAAGCATCTCACTCGCCAGCACAATGCTTTTCTGGCCATACTCCTTCAAAAGCATCGCCAGTTCAGGGAGGGTCTTATCAGTTCTATGGCCGGTAAACTTCAGAAGCATTGGCAGATTCACGCCTGTCAATATCTCTACTTTGCCTGGTTCAAGGAACGAAAGGCCTATGTTTGACGGCGTACCGCCGAACATATCAGTCAGGATTATGACGCCATCCTCTTTGTTTATAGTTTTAATAGTATTAGAAATTGTATCGCTGATGCATTTTGCGCTGTCACAGGGATCAATAGAGATACATCTTACATTCTTCAGCCTGCCTGCTATGGCCTCGGCTGTAGCAACAAGAACCTCTGCCAGTTTTCCATGGGTTATTATTATTGCGCCAATCATAAGTCGCTTCGCTCCATTGAAAAATGCAAATTGCAAACTGCAAATTGAAAGAAAAGACGTCTTTCCTTTTTGCATTGTCCAATTTGCATTTTACAATTTACAATTTGCAATCTTTTACTGTCTCTCTATATCTCTATGCCGCTTCTTGAGAATACACCTTTCAAAGGAAATTTCATCTGCAAGAAAATCAACTATTGAAACAGATCTATGTCTGCCGCCGGTGCAGCCGAAGGCGATTGTAAGATATGTCTTCCCTTCCCTTAAGTAGCTTGGGATAAGAAAATTGAGGAGGTTTCCAAATCTGACAAGGAACTCCTTTGTCTCTTCTTTGTTTAAAACAAACTCCTTAGCCCTCGAGTCCCTGCCGTCCAAATCTTTAAGCCCCTCCACAAAATAGGGATTGGGCAGAAATCTTACATCCATTATCATATCCGCATCTGATGGGATGCCGTATCTGTAACTAAACGAAACCAGCTGCACAACCATCTTCTCCTGCGATAGCGGGCCTGAAAAATATCCTCTTATAATCTCTTTTAACTGGTGAACATTATATCCGGAGGTATCTATAATTTTAGTGGCTGCCGTTTTTACTGAAGCCAGCATATCCCTCTCCCGTTTTATCCCGTCCAGAGAGCTTTCCCCCTCTGAGAGCGGATGCCTTCGCCGTGTCTCGCTAAAGCGTCTCAAAAGCGCATCATCAGATGCCTCCAGATATATAAGCTCTGCATTATAACCGCTGTCCGTCATCTCCTTTAATACGATCGGAAACTCTTTAAGGAATTCCCTCTCCCTCACATCCACAACAATTGCCACCTTGCTTATTTCAGCAGATTGATTTGAAAGTTCCATAAATTTCGGCATAAGCACAACAGGGAGATTGTCAACACAGAAAAAATTTAAGTCCTCTAACACCTTGATAGCTGTGCTTTTACCGGCCCCGGAAGGGCCGCTTATTATAATAAGGCTAACATTTTTCACGGTCTGCCTTCACCTTTTTTATTCTGCATTACAGCCATATCCAGCCTTTTCTTAAACTCCAACGCTGAATGATAGCCCATTATCTTCAACAGTTGATTTCTGGCCGCAATCTCCACTATTGTAGCAACACTCCTGCCCGGGCTGACAGGGATCCTGTGAAAAGGGAGTTTTACCCCAAGTATTTCATATACCCCTTCCTCAAAACCCAGCCTGTCATATTCCTCGTCATGACCCCATTGCGCCAATTCCACAACAACATCCATCTGTTTCTTTTCCCTTATGGCAGTGATGCCAAACAGGTCTTTCACATTTACAATGCCAAGCCCCCTTACCTCCATGTGGTATTTTATAATATCAGACGCTATGCCAAAAAGGGTAGTCGGAGATATCCTCTTTATTATAACTGCATCGTCTGCAATGAGCCTGTAGCCTTTTGTAATAAGGTCTAATGCGCACTCGCTCTTGCCGATGCCGCTCTTGCCCAGTATCAGCACACCCACACCCAGGACATCAACAAAAACGCCATGTATGGTTGTCGTTGGCGCCAGCCTTTCTTCCAGATATTTGGTAAATCGTTCAATAAACAGGGAGGTGGTAAGATGTGTGGTTAAAAGAGGAATGTTCTTCTCTTCTGCAAGACGGAATAAAAAAACAGGGAGGTTTTGCTTTTTTGTAATTATAAAACAAGGGGTAGCTGCCTTCTTAAGCCTTTTAAGCGTTTCTTTGAGCCTGTCAGAAGTGAGGCCGTTTAAATATTCTATCTCAGCCTTTCCGAAAATCTGTATCCTTTCCGGATGGAGCTGTTCTTTCAGGCCTGTTAATAACAATCCTGGTTTCTGGATTCGGGATGTGGTTACCTTGTTTAAAAGACCTTTTTTGCCGCCCGCAAGTCTAAATCCAAATCTTTCCGCGGTCTCTTTTAACAGTTCATCTACCGTGATATTTACAATATTCCTATCCGTCTTATTCAACTGAGTTTCCTGTCCTCTTCAACTATTATGTTATATATTTCTTCTTTGGTAGATGCCTCCATAAGCTGCTTTCTAAATCCGGCGTCTTTTAAAAGACTGGATATTCTGGCCAGTATCTTGAGATGCGCTGTATTAGAATCTTCCGGCGCCGCTATCAGAAAGAACAGATGGGCAGGCCTTTCATCCATAGCCTGAAATTCCACCCCTTTAATGCTTCTGCCAAAGAGGAGGACAATAGCATTCCCACCTTTAAGCCGCACATGAGGTATTGCAACGCCATAACCAATGCCGGTGCTGCCAAGCCTTTCCCTTTCAAGAATCGCCTCTAAGAGCTTATCCTTATTAATATCAGCAAACCTGAAGGCAAGTTCTGCCGCCATCTCTTCAAGCGCTTCACGCTTTTCATGCCCTTTAAGGTCGGGTATTATGCAGTCTTGGTTTAGAATGTCAGCAAGCTTCATGATAAGTGTTATCGTTGTCCGGTGTCTATCAAACCGTAATTGCCGTCTTTTCTTCTGTACAGAACATTTATATTGTTAGAGGCCGAATCGGTAAACACCATAAAGTCATTACTTAGAAGGTTTATCTGCATAACAGCCTCATCAGCGGACATGGGTTTTATAAAAAAGTTTTCGGTCTTTATTACCTTCGGCCCGGATGCCTCATCAACTCCCTCATGGGAAAGAACATTAAGTTTAGCGGATAGCGGTCTGACAGAACTGCTTACTTTATGATTTTTTATCTTTTCTTTATATCTCCTCACCTGTTTTTCTATCTTATCCATAACCTTATCTATGGCGGAATAAAGGTCTTCTGTTTGTTCTTCGCCCTTTATTGTCACCCCATTTGCCACAATTGTAACATCGGCAATATGCCTGAATTTTTCCACTGATAATACCCAATGCGCCTCAATAGGCTCTATCAGATACTTCTTCACCCGCTCTATCTTGTCTGCTGCATAATTCCTCAGCGCATCAGATGAATCTATATGTCTGAACATAACTGTAACATGCATCTATAATATCCTCCTTTCAAAACAACCTCTTCCTCTTACAGGCCGAGAGAATACCCATAGCCTCTCTATATTTTGTTATTGTCCGCCTTGCAATATCTATCCCTGAGTCTCTGAGTATTTCCAATATCTTCTGGTCGGAGAACGGTTTAGTTGCGTCCTCCGCGGCATAGATATTCTTAATCTTTTCCACAACACTTTTAGCCGACATATTATCTGCTCTATCGGTTGTATTTATCTTAGGGCTGAAAAAATATTTCAACTCAAATATGCCGTGCGGCGTATGGGCATATTTATTTGAAGTAACCCTGCTTATGGTAGACTCATGCATTCCAACATCTGCCGCCACATCCTTCAGGATAAGGGGCTTTACAAAACAGGGGCCGTTATCAAAAAACTCTCTCTGAAATTTTACGATGCTTTGCGCCACCTTATATATGGTGCGCTGCCTCTGGTGAATGCTTTGTATAAGCCATCTGGCTGAACGAAGTCTTTCCTGCACATACGTCTTTGTTGCGTCGGTTCCTCTCCCATTTTTAGCGAGTAGTGTCATGTAATAGGGGCTTATCTTCAATTTCGGAAGGCCGTTTTCATTAAGAAATATTACATAATCTCCGTCCATCTTCTGTATATATATGTCAGGAATTACCCAATTGGCTTCGGACTGACCGTATGTGCTGCCAGGACGGGGGCAAAACCCCATAATTACCTTTACTGCATCTATAACATCAGCCATCGGGATATTTAAGTCAACCGCTACTTTCTTATAATTCTTGTTTTTAAGATTATTAAGATGATGGTTGATTATCTCTTCAACAATCCTGTTCCTGCAGCCAAGGAATTCAGCTTGTGTTAAAAGACACTCCTTCAAGGTTCTTGAACCCACGCCTATCGGGTCAAACTGCTGAATCTTCTTAATAGTACCCTCAACAATATCTTCGCTTACACCGGTTGCCGTTGCAATTTCCTGCGTTATAGACTTTAAGTAAGATGTTTCATCCCCATTATTTTCACCAATCCTTAAATAACCGTCTTCATCAATATTGCCTATTATAAATTCTCCAGCCAGCATCTCTTCTGAAGTTAAAGATGAGAGATGAAGCTGCCACATCAGGTGTTCCACAAGTGTCGGCTTTTTAGTAAGGGTGGCCTCAATGGGAGATTCCTCTGATTCCTCTGAAAAGTTGGCGCCCCTCATGGGCCTCTCATAACAATTTTCTAAATATGCCTCCCAATCTACCTCTCTTGCTTTTTGCGGGTTCAATTGAGCATCAGAAGTTGACTCTGCGGCATCCTGGACGCCATCTTCCTCTAACGTAGGATTGATCTCCATTTCTTCTCTCACCATTTCCACGAGCTCAAGTCTTGAAAGCTGTAGAAGCTTTATGGCCAATTGCAGCTGCGGCGACATCACCAACTGCTGCGACAATCTTATGTCTTGTCTTATTTCATGCGCCATAGGTTATCTGACCCTCTCCCCCAGATACGACTCCCTTGCCTTCTTACTTTCCATTATCGTGTCAGGCGTCCCTTCCTCTATTATCTTTCCTCCATCTATGATATAGGCCCTGTCACATATCCCAAGTATCTCACGCCAATTATGGTCTGTCAGCAAAACACCGATGCCTTTATTCTTCAACTTGATTATTATATCCTGGATATCAGCCACTGCTATCGGGTCTATGCCCGCAAACGGCTCATCCAATAATATGAATAAAGGCGAATTAACCAGAGACCGCGCTATCTCAACCCTTCTCCTCTCGCCGCCTGAAAGGGCGTATGCCTTGCTGCCCTTTAGATGGGTTATGCCAAGCTCCTCAAGAAGACCCGCAAGCCGCGCCTCCTCTTCATCCTCCGATAGCTCAAGAAACTCAAGCACTGCCTTAATATTTTCTTCTACAGTAAGTTTTCTGAAAACAGACGGCTCCTGCGGAAGATAGCTTATGCCCTTCCTTGCCCTCTTATACATCGGAAGATGCGTAATATCCTCTTCGCCCAGAAACACCTCGCCGGATTCAGGACCGATAAGGCCCACTACCATATAAAATATAGTTGTCTTGCCTGCCCCGTTCGGCCCCAAAAGCCCTACTACCTCACCCTGCCTGACTTCCATGCCCACCCCATCCACTACCCTTCTGCCTTTAAAGGATTTTATAAGATTATGGGTTGAAAGCTTAATTACTTGCATTTTACCTTGTTTTTTTCATCCTTTGGATGCACAACTGCCTTAACTCTATTATTTGCGCCACCTTCTACCAAACTTTTATCTTCATCCAGAAAGATGGTTATCTTATCGCCTTTAACAACATCGCAATCCTCTTTTACCTGCGGATTTCCTGTAAGAACAACTGTCCTGTTCTCTCTGGTGTAAACTGCCTTTGCTCCGGTTGCCACCTTATTCAACTGAACTATCCTTACATTCTCTATTGCTATCATTTCTTTTATCTCTTTACCGTCGGCATAATAGACATACAACTCTTTTGCATAAATCGTATAATCCTTCTGCTCTGCCTTCACATCGCCTTTAAATATAACAAGATTCTCCTTCTTCCTCGCCTCCATATTGTTTGAGGTAATTGTTATGGGCTGGCTTTCCGGCGACGGTGAGGCAGAAGAGGGGGGGGCAGCAACTTTTTTTTCTCCGGCAAAACTATTAAGACAGGCAATAGACAATAGGCAATAGGCAATAGGTATAATAATCCATAACCGATAACCTATAACCCCTGATAGAATCAATCGGGGGCTATCGCCTCTTTTAATTTTATAGCGCCGCATCTTGCACCACTGTCCTGACATTTGCAAGCACAGAAACCCTTTCTGTTATCATATCTGCCAGAAATCCGGTTCCTTCAATATGAATACCCGGACCTGTAAAAAACACCCTGTCTTTTGTGCTTATCTGTCTAACCCCTGCGATATACTGCAGCGAGTCGGTTTTAAGTTGATAGTTGTCAGTTGATGTAACCACCACATTTCCAACAATATCCATATCCTTGCTGTCATTCCTCAACCTGCCTTCCCTTCCTATTAATGTATAGTTCTCTCCATTTTTAGAATAAAATATAACCCGGACATTCTCAAAAACCGTCAGATTGTCATCTTTAAAATACTGGGCTGAGTCCGCCTCAAGCTCCCATTCCTTTCGGCCATCTCTGGTCTCCACATATCTGGCCTTCTCAATCCTTATGTCCGCCTTAGAGGATTTTACCAATGTGCCGCGGAGTCCTTTATGTATTTTGTTGTTTATGTAAAGGAATGTCCCGACAGCAAATACCGCTGCAACTAAAAATATAACAAGGATAGGCTTAATCATGCGTTTCATAGCAAAAATTATACCACTTTCATTAAATATGTAAAGATTTTTCCATCACCTCAGCCCATCTGCCCTGCGTATTGAGTATCAACTCGCATACCTCGCGGACTGCGCCGCAGCCTCCGTTTTTTACCGTCACATAATCAACATACTTTTTTACATCATCCACTGCATCTTTAACCGCAGCAGCAAAGCCGACCTTGCGTAAAAGCGGTATGTCAACCAGTTCATCTCCGATATACGCAACCTGTTCTGAAATTAACCCTTTCCTTTTCAATATATCCTCCAGCGCTGCAACCTTATCCATAGCTTTCTGGTATACCAGCTCTATCCCGAGGTTTTTTGCCCTGTGAAGGACAACATTGGATTCTCTGGCAGTGATTATCGCCACATCTATCCCTGCCCGCATCAGGAGCTTTATGCCGTGCCCGTCCTTCACATCAAACACCTTTGTCTCTTTCCCCTCATCGTCATAAATAATCCGACCGTCGGTCATAACGCCGTCAACATCAAGGGCAAGGAGTTTTACAGACTTTATCTTTTTTATAAGATTGGGAGATATTTTTTTGGCCATGACTGCTTCCTTTAAATTGATTCTATCTTAATTTTAAAACCTGTTTCAAATGTCTTATCAATAGAGATGTCCCAGAAAAATAAAAGACATGAGCCCTGGAATATCTTTTCAAACCCGGCCTCGGAAAGGGAAACCGTCTCTATTGGAAATCTCCAAAAGGACGTGTCTTTATCAAAGCTGAAAGACACCCTCATCTTTGTCCATTTATCCACCATGCTTATCTGTCTGATACCGGCAATCTCTCCGGCGCTTCCAAGTCCTTTATTTCTTATATCTTTTCCTCTAACATCATAAAAACCGTCAGGCCCGTCACAGCACGGTAGGATAAGATTAAATTCTACGCCGAACTTTACATCAAAGATATTCTGCTCAAGATTTGTCGCAAGATATTTTATATCTATCTCATTACCTTTTACAGACAGATCCTTTTCAACCCTTATGCGATGCCCCTCTCTGCTTAAAACAATATTGCAGCCTTTATCATGCTGACCCCTGACCCCTGACCCCTGACCCCTGCTCTCATACGGCCTATCAATAAAATCGCCAAGCTCTTCATACGCCGACATTCTAAAGGCATCTAACGTCTCTTCCTTTTTCAAAAAATGGTCGACCAGAGACACCCTCTGATATTTGTCAAAGAAGAGATATTTTTCCAGATCTTCTTCCTTTGACACGGTTAAATCATGGATGCTCTTAGCCTCGCCTTTATTTGCCTCACTGCTTTTTACCTTGACCCTATGATGATAACCCTCTTCCCATCTTGAAAGCGTGTTGGAAAGATTTACACACTTTGGCCTGTAATCCATTTCTATAAGCGAACCGCCGTTATGAGGACTAAAAAAAAGATTGAGCTGCGGTGTCCTGATAAGAATCTCATTAAATGTATCCGCGTCAAAATCTCTCTCGTAAACTGTAAACTGTGAACTGTCAATTGTTTTACCCCTGACCCCTGACCCCTGTTCCCAGACCCCTGTTTCTGTAAGATTCTCCGCCTTAATCAGATGCTCATAAACCGCCCTCCGGAGGTGCGGCAGATAAAGCCCGCCGAACACCCCATGCCAGTATGCGTCATTGCACTGCGCCATGTATAAATGAGAAGTAGTGGCGATTCGCGAATCGCCGCTACTTCTGACTTCTTCGCTCACCATCAGCATCCTCTTGTGCAGCCAGTTTGCCTCAGGATATTTGGCAAAGAAATTTCTCCAAAAACCTCCCTGCAAAAATCTCCTAATCCTTTCTCCATCCTGCCATGTCTTGACTTCGTTAATCAAATTAGTATATGTCTCAGCTGCCTCAGCAGGCAGCGCCCATTCACCCATCTCTATATAAGATGTTGTGGGGAGATAGACCCTTCCAAGCGGTTCGTTATCGTCTATATATTCAGAAAAGGTTACCGGCTTAACAAGCTCCTTATTTTCTACTACTGCTTCAAGAAATTTTTTAAGCCACTCCTCTTTATAGACCCATTGATGCGTGCCCGGCCATGTGCCAAATTTTTCGCCGTCATCAGCAAAGATTGCTGCAGGATTAGGACCAAGTGTCTCAACCCATCTGATATTTTCCAAAAATTTATCAACCGTTTCAAAAGGTATTATATATCTTAAGCGCTCGCTCCCCGGGAATACCTTCAAAGTCTTGCCCAAATCCTCTGTTACATAATAACCTGTCAACTGTTCTTTTCTCAGTCCGGCCTTCATAAAATGATAGTCGTCCACAACAATATACTCCATGCCGGCCTCTTTTAAATACAGGGGCAACTGCGGCTCCCATATCCTCTCTGCAAGCCACACCCCCCTTGGCCTTTTGCCGAAAACATTTTCCAGCTTATCCAACATCATCCGTATCTGGCCGACCCTGTCCTGCGGCGGTATAACCGCAAGGATTGGCTCATAATAGCCCCCGCCCATCATCTCAACCTGTCCCTTATTTACCATCTCCCTGAGCAGCTCAATATACTCTATGTGATTTTCCAGAAGCCAGTCCAGAAGATAACCTGTGATGTGAAATGAAAGTTTTACGGACGGATATTTTAAAATGGCTTTGAGAAATGGAAGATAGGCATTTCTATAGCTGTCTTCAATGACATGCCCGAAATTGCCCACAGGCTGGTGGTTATGTATGCAGAAGATAAAATTTGGCAAGTATTATCCTTTTAGAGATATGCCTTTATAGTCATTCATATCTTTGTAGATTACTTTCTTACCACTCTTCTCCCGCCGGCGGTTCTTCGCCGAATGAGCGAAAGATTGTGTCTCTTATCTCTTTCAGCCTCTCTTTAAAATATATCTTCTGGCCGAAGATGTCCTTGACATAGAATATGTCCGCTGCCGCATCGCCTTTTGTAGTTATCTTTGCAATGTGGATATAGAGGCCAAGTTTTGAAAGGGCGCTTGTTATTGTATAGAGTAAACCTATCCTGTCCTGCGTGTGGATGTCAATGACGGTAAAGGCGTCCGACACCTCATTGTCAACCTCTATCCTTGTATGCACGCGCGGTTTTGCCTT
Source organism: Deltaproteobacteria bacterium (assembly GCA_030690165.1). Classification (NCBI taxonomy): domain Bacteria; kingdom Pseudomonadati; phylum Myxococcota; class Myxococcia; species Deltaproteobacteria bacterium. Next base: position 34,398 of record JAUYHF010000051.1, read on the forward strand.
TTTGTCAAGTATAGAAGTGCCCCGTCTTGCCACAAGTCTTTCCACAAGGACATTCCCTGTGAGCACATCCGCCATATCCTTCTCCACATTCGCCCATTTATGCTCATCTGTAATTACATCGCCCATACTGCTGTTCGTCTGCAGTATATCCAGGACTATCCCGTTTCTCAATGTGTTTATCTGCGCGCCGAGGATATTTATATTATTTGACGCCATAACGCCTGTAATCCTTGAAAAAAGCCCGTGCATATCAAGGGTGCATATAATGACCTCTGTATAGCGCCTTTCAAGATTCTGTTTGATGCGCATAACATACGGTTTGCCGTGCAGTTCCTGAACAATCTTCAGATGTTCTGAGATGGCCTCTATTGAATTTGAAAGAAAATATCTGTGAGGAAGGAGCTGGAAATAGTCTTCAATTATCTCATACGCAATCTTACCTTCCAGAGATTTTGCAACTTCACCCATGATATTTGGAACCCTCTTTACAGTCTCTTCTACCTCAAATGTCCCCCTCTCCATTATTGTAAATGCCTTGAAATACAACTCCTGAAACAGCGCGCCCTTCCACTTGTTCCAAACCTCAGGCCCGACAGCCCTTACATCCGCAAATGTAATGAGATACAGGAGATTGAGCCTTTCAATATCTCCCGCCTTTTTCGCAAAATCTATTACGAGCCTTTCGTCATGAAGGTCTCTGTACTGCGCAGTGTCGGCAAGGATAAGGTGGTTCTTTACCAGAAATTTTACAACCGCAGTATCGTCTTCAGAGAGGCCGAGCCTGCCGCATATCCCCGGAACAAGTTCAGCGCCCTTTTCCGCATGCCCTTTCCCCATGGACTTTCCTATATCATGAAGAAGCACGGCGAGCGTCAGGAGTTCCGGCCTTTTTACCTCTTCTATGAGAGTTGCAAGGATGAAAAACTCCTTTTTGTATTCCGACGTCCTGAGTCTTTCCAGCTCCCTTACGGCAAAAAGCGAATGAACGTCCACTGTGTAGACATGATACATATCATGCTGTACCCTGCAAGTAATGTCTCTGAACTCAGGGATGTATCTTTCAAGAAGCCTTAACTTACGCATCTCCTCAAGGGCAGAGAACGCCCTTCCGCTTTTTAAGATATTCAGAAAAGAGCCTGCGACATCTTTCGAATTTATAAAATCATTATCTACCCTGAAACAATTTTTAATAATCCGCTCCCTGGTAAAATTATCCGTCTTTATGCCGAACTCCTGGCAGTATTCAAATGTCTTCATTATGGCCGGAGGGGAATCCTCAAACACCCTTTCATTTAAGACAGCCAGTTCGCCTTGAGATATACCGAAATCCTTATCAACAACCTTTTCCATCCTGCGGCCTGACGCGGTTGATAAACCCGTGCCGTGTATACACCTGGAGATAATAAGCGAAGAAAAATAGCTTAAATTGGATGCATGGCGGTAATACTCCTGCATGAACCTTTCCACTGTAATGGATTCTTTCGTGTCCTCGAAGCCGAATAGCTTTGCGATCCTTTCCTGATGGTCGAATGTCAATTGATCCGCCTTCTTCTTGCTCTCAAAGTGGAGATCGTTTCTGACCCTCCACAAAAAGTCTATAGATCCGTTAATCTTTCCTGTGGAGTCCTTAAGCAAAAATCCTTGTTCTGCGAGCGTCTCTATGTTGTCTATCCCACGGCTTACCTTAGCTATCCACATGGCTGTATGGATGTCTCTCAGGCCGCCTTCACCCTCTTTCACATTAGGCTCAAGGATGTATACAGAGCCTCCGTATTTCACATGCCTGCTGTTGTTTTCATCCAGTTTGTCGTTTATAAACCGGTCTATATCCTTCTTTCTGAACACCTCTTTTTTTACCTTGTCGTTAAGCTCGTCAAATATGCCTCTATCGCCGGTTATAAATCTTAAATCAAGCATAGCTGTCTTTGTCTTAAGATCGCTCTTTGCAAGCGATACGCACTCGTTTATAGACCTTATGCTGAACCCGATATCAAGCCCTGTATCCCACAGGATATACAATATCCGCTGGGTAAGCTTTTCTATGTAAGGGGTAAGCTTATTTGGATGAAGAAGCATCAGGTCTATATCAGACCGGATGTTAAGCTCTCCCCTGCCGTATCCGCCCATCGCAACTACGGCTGTCCTGAAATCGCCCTTAAACCCTTCCCTGCAAAGAGACTCCATCCTCTCGAAAAGCGACTTGATAAAGGAGTCTATCAGCGCTGTATATCCCTTCACTACACCAAAACCTGAAGCGCCTTGCCTGTGGCTTTCCCGCAATACATCAACGCCGTTTTTGAGATACTCTTTCACCCGCGATAAAACATCATCGCCGGATAAGTCTATGGGTTGAAGAACCGTCTCAGCCTGTTTTTTTTCAATAAGTTTTTGATGTGTCATAAATCAACTGTCCCGTTTTTTCATATCTTACTCACTTTTAAATATCCTTAAAAAATCGGAGGCGCTTAAAATCTTGACAGACCTGTATCTGCCGATATTCAGCAAATCCTTGTCTCCTGTGACAATAAAATCCGCTGATGCAGATACGGCACAGCCTATGAATTTATCATCATCGGCATCCCTGCATATTCCTTTGATTTTATCAGAAACTTCAATTACTTCAAAGAAAGGCAGAACTTCTTCCTCAATAATCACCTTCATCTCCTGTGTTGTCAGAGAAAACTTCGGATATTCAAGAACGGTCTTAAACTCGTCAAAGGTATCTCTGGAGAGAACAGGGATAATCTTGCCCTTTTTCCAAAGGTCTGCGACTCTTGCAAGTTCGCCTTTAAACAGCAGAGACGATATAAGAATATTGGTATCAAGGACTATCTTGACTGCCGCTTTTTCTTTCTTGCCCATTTGACCGCCTCGTCAACAATGTCTTCGGTAACGCCAAGTTTTTCCAGTTTGTCCCTTATGCCTTCAAGCGCCGCATCAGCAGGGGTTATCCTGACCGGCATGAGAATTATCTTTCTGTCCTTTACCGAAACATCAAAGTATTCGGCATCAGGGAACGACTTGACGACCTCCTTCGGCAGGGTTAGCTGATTTTTGGATGTCTTCTTTGCAAGCATATTTCCTTACCTCCTTACTGTAAGGATACATTATTTAGCCCAAATATTGCAACCATAAAATACAGCCCAAAAGGGCCGCATGGTTTTTAATGTCTGCCCCGTAGGTTTGACAGAATCGCATATAAAGAGAACAGTCCTGTTTATCGTGTATTCAGATAATCTACCTGTCCTTTTTTCTGTCTTGTCGCAGTAAAATGTCACAGCATGTCACAGTAAATTGTCACACTAAGACATAGTGTCTTGTCGGATCTGTTTTGCTCTTAGCTACTGATTTAATGATACCTTTTTTCATCATATCTTCTAAATCTCTTTGAGCTGTGCGGCGTATACAGAAAGCCACAGTCTGATATTCACCCACAGAGATCGCTCCTGTTCTTAATAGATATTTAATTGCCTTTTCCTGACGGACATTCAAGTCCAGTCTCTTAATCTTTTGTAGCGCATTATCTTGTTTTACTATTTGCTCTCCCTTCTCCCTGATTTCTTTCATCTGCAGCCGCAAGCCTGTTACGAAATATTCAAGCCAACCGGACATGTCCATAGCATTGTTTCTGACTGATTGAATGGCTTTATAGTAACTCGGTCTATCTTTGTCGTAATACTCTGATATAGTGAACAGCCGTTTGAAGTCGTAGCCTGTTTTGTAAAGGATCAGCGTAGATAAAAGCCTTGCTGTTCTCCCATTGCCGTCTATAAACGGATGGATATGAACGAACTGAAATTGTGCGATTCCTGCGATAAGAACAGGTGATAGGTCTCCAGTCTTATTGATCCAATGCACAAACTCCCGCATGAGATGAGGCACTTCAAACGGTGCCGGTGGAGTATAAATGACCTCGCGGGTCAGAGAATTGACCACATAGTTTTGAATCTTACGATAATTGCCGGGGTCTGCTTTATCCCCGCGCACACCTTTAACAGTAACCTTGTGAAGCTCCCTGACAATTCCTTCTGTAATCGGATCGTCCTTTCCAAGATATTTTGAAATAAAATCCATTGCCTTTTTGTAATTCAAAAGTTCTTTTTCATCATCACGATTAATGCCTTTGAGCCTGTTGCCTTCAAGAATGCTTTGCGCCTGTTCAAGGCTTAATGCCGTGCCTTCAATATGCGTTGAATGATGCGACTCAAGGATAAGCGCCTTTTTCTGCATATCGGCAATCCAGTCGTCCTTGAGTTTGACAGCATCAAGAAACCCACGAACTCGCTCTATCTCAACAAGCGCCTTATTAATCTTTGGGGTTATGGTAAATTTAGGTTTAAACATTTTATACCCTCCACAATCGCAATCTCCTGCCAGATAATGCGCCTGTGGCTTTTCTCTCTTGCAAGACAGATAAAAGTGCCTGTTCTAATTAAAAGCGAATGCCAATGTAAACAACGAACATAAGCCATTCTCAAATAATTAGAACCGTCCCATTAAAGTCTACTTCCCCTCCCACACAAGTTCCGTCTTCCTCATGCTTAACGGGTGCGGATTATTTGGCCCATACTTATTCATACCGACAAGTATCCTTCCAGTCCATCGCTGTATTGCATGATTTTGTGTTTATTTGGCCATGCGCATAAACGATTAACCTTACTTTCAATATTTTCACAGGTGTCTTTGTTCACATCTACTATCTCAATAAAAAGCTCCTCAACATTATCTCTTCTGCCAAAGTGATACAAAGCAAACTGAAGGAATATATCCTCTTCCCGCAGGGAACACCCGATAATTGTCAACTTATCTGCGTCCTTTAACACTTCAATCGCTTTTTTCCAAAGCTTCATGATGCCTTTATGATATATCTTTAAATAACTCATGACAAGCACATGCGCTCCTTTATCTAAAGACGTATTTGGGTCATTGCTTTCAGTATGGAAGCCCGAGAAAATTTTATTGGTCAGTTCTATATTAAAAAGTTCCGGGGTCCCTGCAGAATCTCTAAAATTACATGAACCATGAAGCTTCAAAAGCAAAATATTATCCAGTTTTTTATTTTCTTCTGCGCCTTCCTCTCCAGGAAATAGCGCCTTGACATAATAGCCGTCACTGGGATCCCACCGCTTGCTTAAATACAATCCTTGATCTAACACACAGTCATAATTCAGCGTCAGAATAGTTGAATATACCGGAACACTATCAATGAATGCCTTGAGAGTTTTAAATTTGTCCAGACTATCAATGAACAAAGAGTTAACATCAAACATACTGACAATCTGTTCGACTAAGTTATCTCTTATCTCGTTGTGCCTCTTTGAGAGAGATTCATTTTTCTTGTCAAAACGTAAACACTTCAGATCAAGCTGTGTAATAAACTGCTCAATATCAGGAAATGTCTTCTCGTAATCCTCTATTATTTCGGGAAAGCCTGAAAGGTTTAGTTTAGGCATAATTTCATCAGTTAGAGGAGCCTTTGCCCCCATGACTGCTCTTGTGAACCCTGCGCCCAAAAGATAAATATGTTTCAATTATAAGCTCCTTATTCAAACAACATTTGAATGGAAATTATTTCCGCTGGCTTCGATTATCTCTTGAACTTTATCTCTTGATTTCTCGTTCATCGGCTTTGGCTTTACAGCATCATAAAATCAGGCACAGCGCTCATTATCCTGTCATCCTCATCACAAATTTATGCTCAAAACATATTCCTGCTGATAAAGCCTGTCTGCCTGACAGGCAGGCAAAGCATCCCCCCGCTTCCAGCCGAGTTGCTGAATCTCCCCTCACCCTGACCCTCTCCCCCTTTGGGGCGAGGGAAGTAGTGGGCGTATCTGCGGCTTTGCTGATTCTTGGCATGTTGGCAACTTTCAGTTTCATCTTAAAAACCTATCTTTCTCCTTTTCGGCTCAGTTATGGAGAATGCTTGAAAGCATTGCCACACCCTGTTCGGTAAATGCATAAGGAAGATAGCGGCGTACGCCGCGGCCTTCTGTCTTTGACATTCCAATTTGGAATCTCAAAGAATCAGCCTCCTCCTTTGTAATCTTAAGCATAAAGTCTTCAGGGAAGCGGTCAATATTACGTTTGACAGCCTTATTAAGATTAGAAGTCTCTACTCCATAAAGCTCGGCAAGGTCACTATCAAGCATTACCTTCTGACCTCTAATCAGAAGTATTTTTCGTTCAATTACTTCCGTTGCCCAAACATTGTCTTACTTTAGATTCCAGCTTAAACACTGCGGGAATGACAAGTATTAAGAAAACTTATATCTTTAGCTTTCCGGTTTCCATCCTATCCCTTATTTCCTTTGCTTTCTTGGGCATTGCATAATGGAAAAAACTCATCTGCGCCTCCAGCCACTTGATTTTTTGCAGGGCTGGCTTCTTTCTGTATGCTTCTATCTGTTCCATAGTCCTGTGGTATAAAAGCGGCGGCTTTTCAGCCTTTAACCTTCCCCTACTCAACACCACCCTCCATCTCCTTCACATACCTATTCACACCGCTCGTTATGCCGGCAACAATCTCTTGTATATAGCCGTTATCAGCAAGCCTTTTCTCTTCCGTTGGATTACTTATAAATGAAACCTCCACCAATATGCTCGGCATATGCGTGCCGACAAGCACATAAAACGGAGCGCCCTTTACGCCATTGCCCTTTATGTCGCTGTATTTTGTCTTCAGGTTTGAGACCAGCGACCCCTGAACAGCAGCGGCAAGCCTGCTGGATTCATTTGTCTTGGCTGTTTTCATAAGGTCATTCAGTATATACTGCAGGTCGCTCATCTTTTTTGTTGAGACTGCATTCTCCCTTGCGGCAACCCTTATAGCCCTCGCATCATTGGTAAGATTTAAAAAGTATGTCTCAACACCACGCGCCTTTCTGTTAAAGCTTGCGTTAGCATGGACAGATATGAATATATCCGCCTCTTTTGTGTTTGCAATGGCAGTCCTTTCTTCTAATTCAATAAATCTGTCGTCATCCCTTGTCATAATTATCTCCACGCCAGTCTCCTTTGCAAGGCTCTCTTTTAAACCCTTTACTATCTTTAAAACCACATCCTTTTCCCTTAATCCGTTCTTGCCAATGGCGCCTGGGTCTTTTCCTCCATGGCCGGCATCTATAACAATTCTCTTTATCTTCAAACCGAGTTGCTGGGCAAGCGTTGGTTTGTATGACTCAGACGGGCTTTTGACACCCGGCTTCCCCATAATATCCACAACTATCCTGAACGGTTCCGCAAGCGAAAAAATCTTGTGATCTTCTATTGATTTTATATCAAGGACAACCCTGACAGTATCCTTTGTATACTGACCTGCCCTTGCCGTCTTCACAAACACATCGTCAATTGCAGTCGGCTGTTTTAAGGAGGGGCTCAGGCTTGCGTTCTTTATATCCACATAAAACCGTCTCGGCTTGTTTATATTTGGGTCTTCTTTAAGCAGACGATGAGTAAAGACGGCCTCACCGCTTACATTTATGACCACCCTGGTGTAGTTCGGATTGGACCAGTACTTGATACCGGTAACCTTGACGGATGTCTTTTTTGAGGCATGGCCGGTTCTTGCCGCATCGCCGCCGGAGACGCAAAGGAAAATAAAAGACAGGATAAACGCCAAAATAAAATGCAGATATTTTTGCTTTGGCTTCTGACCTCTGTGTCCTTTCACTCTTCAACTCCCCTTATCAGGGCAGACACGCAGGTCTGCCCTTACATTAATAAACCCCTGCCCGTTTTTACCCTCTCCACTCCCTGCTCAAGTTTCATCTTTTTCTGCAAAAGCTCTTCAAGCCTTGCCTTATCCTTTTCAACAACCTCTTTAGGCGCCTTTTCAATAAATTCTTTATTTGACATTTTTCTTTCTACGGCAAGAAGCTCCCTCTCAATCTTTTCTATATCCTTTTTAAGCCTCTTTTCCTCTTCTTCAAAGTTTATAAGCCCTTTGAGCGGAACAAATATCTCTATATTGCCTGCAACTGCTGTGGCGCAGTTTTCAGGCCTGCCTGCGGGTGCAGAAATCTTAAGACCGGAGACCTTTGCCAGAGTCTTGATGTGCCTCCCCTCTGTTTCCAGCAGTTTTATAACTGAATCATCGGAACTATAGCACACAGCCTCAATCGTCAATGCAGGCGACACATTCATCTCGCTCCTGATATTTCTTATGGCCTTTATCACATCCATAATCAATATCATATCCCTTTCCGCATCAGGATAATCCACGCCTGTTTTTGGAAACGGCTGCTGCATTATGCTGCTGACCCATGCCCCCTGACCCTTGTCCCCTTCCTCATGTGGCAGCACATCCCATACCTCTTCTGTGATAAATGGCATTATTGGGTGTAGGAGTTTGAGGGAATCCTTCAAAATTTTGAGAAGGACAGTTTGCGCTGTCTTTTTCCTTTCTTCGCCGTTTTCTCCGCGCAAATCGAATTTAATAAGCTCCACATACCAGTCGCAGAGTTCATGCCAGACAAACTGATAGGCGCTATTTGCCGCATCATTGAATCTGTATGTCTCAAGGTCTTCTGTAACATCCCTGACAGTATGATTCAGACGGGTGAGGATCCATTTATCGGCGATAGACAGCTGATGGCTGATAGCTAATAGCTGATAGCTGTTCTCAAGATTCATCAATGTAAATCTTGCAAGGTTCCATATCTTGTTGCAGAAGTTCCTGTATCCTTCAATCCTCTCTTCCGCAAGTTTAATGTCGCGGCCCTGCGCAGCCATTGCGGCAAGTGTAAACCTGAATGCGTCTGTGCCGTATTTATCCATGATGACAAGCGGGTCAATGACATTGCCTTTACTCTTACTCATCTTCTGGCCTTCCGCATCCCGAACAAGGGCATGGATATACACATCTCTGAAAGGCACATCGCCCATAAATTTCAATCCCATCATCATCATCCTTGCAACCCAGAAGAATATGATATCAAAGCCTGTAACAATCACGGATGTAGGATAATAGCGCTGAAGTGGAGACGCAAGATTTTGCGTCTCTACCTTTTCAGGCCAACCAAGGGTTGAAAAAGGCCAGAGAGCGGAGGAAAACCATGTATCAAGCACATCGTTATCCCTCACAATATCTTTGGACTTGCATGCAGGACACTCCTTTGGCTCTGTCCTTGACACGATAGGCTTTGCCTTTGCAGAGAATCTTTTTTCTCCATGGACTTCATATATTTCATTTTTATTGCATTTCAGGCAGTACCATGCTGGTATCTGATGCCCCCACCATATCTGCCTGGATATACACCAGTCCTTAATATTCCTCATCCACTCAAAATAGGTATTCTCCCATCCCTCGGGAATAATGCGCGTCTTGTCCTGTTCCACGGCCTTTATAGCCTCTTCAGCCAATAGTTTTACCTTTACATACCACTGCGGCGAAAGGTAGGGTTCAATAACAGTCCTGCACCTGTAGCACTTGCCAATAGCGTGCTTGTGGTCTTCTGTCTTTGTTAAAAATCCCCTCTCTTTTAATGTATGGATGACCTTCTCCCTTGCCTTGTGCGCGTGAAGGTCAGTTATCTCTTCCATTATTTCAGGATTGATATCTGGAATATTCTGTTTTATATGAGCGCGCTCGTTAAATATGTCTATACGTTTGAGGGAGTGCCGGAGTCCCGCCTCAAAGTCATTAAAATCATGGGCAGGCGTTATTTTTACTGCACCTGTGCCGAACTCAATATCAACCAAAATTGAATCTCCGATCACAGGAATCCTGCGGCTTGTAAGAGGCAGCAAAACCTCTTTGCCGATAAATTTATTGTACCGCTCATCATCAGGATGCACGGCAACAGCCGTATCGCCGAGCATGGTCTCAGGCCGCGTTGTGGCAATGGTTAAAAATTCTTTTGGATTATCTGCAAGGGGATAGCGAATATGATAAAGTTTGGCAGAGGTTTCCTCATGTTCAACCTCTATATCAGAAAGAGCAGTCAAACACCTATGACACCAATTAATGAGCCGTTCATCCCTGTAAATAAGCCCTTCTTCATAAAGCCTTACAAATACCTCCCGAACCGCCTTGCTGAGTTCAGGGCTCATGGTAAACTGTTCCCGGGACCAGTCGCAGGATGCGCCAAGCCTTTTCAGTTGATTGATAATGGCTCCGCCTGATTCTTCCTTCCACTGCCAGACCCTCTCTATAAACCTTTCCCTGCCAAGATTATGTCTGTCAATGCCTTCATGGGCAAGTTTCTTCTCCACCACATTCTGCGTAGCAATGCCTGCGTGGTCGGTGCCGGGAAGCCATAATACATCAAAACCCTTCATCCTCTTGTAACGCGCTAAAATATCCTGAAGCGTATTATTCAGGGCATGGCCCATGTGCAGTGAACCGGTAACATTCGGCGGCGGTATGGCCATAGAGAAGGCAGGCTTTGTTGAATTGACATCTGCCCTGAAAAGTTCATTTCCAAGCCAGTATTTTGTCCACTTCTCTTCTATCGCCTTTGGCGAATAAACCTTGTCAAGTTTTGCCTCTGTCATATATCCCCAAAAAAATAGTAGGCAGTATGCACTTACTGCCTACTGCCTACTAACATTTCATTCTTTACCAAGTTTTTAATCCGCCTCTGGCGGACTGAAGCCATATTCCTACTTTGTTCTCGCTATCGCCTCTTTTATCTTTCTTATCTCTTCCTTTATCATCTCCTCTGCCATATCAGGGATTATCTCCCATGCAATCTCTTCTATTACCTCTCTTGAAACCTTTCGTATAACCTCTTCCAATCTCTCCTTTGGAATAGCGCCAAGTTCAGGCATTTCTTCTACAGCTGCCTCTTTTATCTTTGCCTCAACCTTTTCAGGTATTCTACTTACAACCTCTTGTACAGGGGGTGGTGTTGGAATGGGAGGCGCTTTAGGAACCGGCGGTGGCTGCGGCGCGCGTAGTTTAATCTCTGGCGCTGCTTTGAATGTCTCTACCGGTTTAGGCGGAGGTGGTGGAGCGGGTTTGGCCGCTTCCGCAGGCTGTAACTCCTCTTCATTTAATTCCAGTTCTATGAACTCCTCTTCCACTTTGGGTTTCTGAGGCGCTTCCTTTGCTGGTTCCTCAAAAAAGTCACCTCCCCATATCTCTTTTTCAGCAGGCGCTGCTGCGCCCTTTGCAGGGGCATCTGCCTCTTCAACCCCCATAAAATCGCCAACCTCCCATATATCAGTCGGCAGAGGGGCCTTAGCCTCCATAGTTACAATTTTTTCCGCCTCGGCTTCAACAGTAGCCGCTGCAGGGGGCATTGCAAGCAGATTTTTCACCTTTTCTATTAACTCCTGCGATTCAAAAGGTTTAACAATGTGATTATCAGCTTTTACCCTTTTAGCTTCTTTTTCGTTGAGCGGTTCAAAGGTGCCTGATAAAAGCAGAACAGGGATATGTCTAAGCCCAGGCTCTTTTTTTATCAGCTCGCAAACCTCATACCCGTTCTTACCCGGCATTGCAACATCGGCTATGACAAGATCAGGTTTCACCTCTTTTATCTTGGCTACCGCTGTGTCACCATCGCCGACAATAATAAGGTCATAATCCTCACTGGCAAAGGTTATGGATATAACCTTCTGGATGGTAATACTATCGTCAGCCAGAAGAATCTTTTTAGACATCTAATCCCCCCCAAACATTTGAGAAAATACCTTTAATCATTGGAAAAGTCAAGGGGTTTTTGGATCTTCCTCAATCCTAAAATATACTGTCTTATCCAGAACCACATCTAATTTGTCAATCTCATGCAACGCGGTCATGAGTTCTTTTTCTTTTGCATGGTGGGTCATTATGACGATAGGCACTGCGCCGCCCACCTTTCTGTCCTTTTGCATGACGGATAGAATGCTGATATTGTGATTGCCCAGAACCCCTGAAATCCTTGACAATACCCCCGGTTTATCCAGCACGGAAAACCTGAGGTAATATGGTATCTCAAGATTTTCTATATGCCTTATTTCTATATTTTTGACCGATTCTTCCGTGTATGATAACGGCGCAACCCGCTGCGACGCACTTTTAATTATGTTTCTGCAAATATCCACCACATCCGCCGCTACTGCGCTGGCAGTGGGCATCATGCCTGCGCCCCTTCCATAAAACATGACAGAGCCGACTGCATTGCCTTTGAGATGGATTGCATTGTAAACGCCATCCACTGTTGCCAGGAGATGGTCTGCTGGTATCATGGTGGCGTGAACTCTGGCCTCTATCTTTCCTCCCTCTTCTTTTGCAATGGCAAGGAGTTTTATCTTATAACCGAATTCTTTGGCGAATTTTATATCCAGCGGGGTAACTTTGCTTATACCTTCTGTATAAATATCCTCCAGTCTTATGTATGTGCCGTAAGCAAGATTTATGAGAATAGCCAGCTTATGCGCTGTGTCAATCCCTTCCACATCATAGGTCGGGTCTGCCTCGGCATATCCCTTTTCCTGCGCCTTTTTCAGGACATCCTCAAACTTGCCCCCTTCATTGGTCATCTTGCTTAAGATATAATTTGCCGTTCCGTTTATGATGCCGTAGATGGAGTTAATCTTATTTGCAACAAGCCCTTCTTTCAAAGCCTTGATAATCGGGATGCCGCCGCCAACGCTCGCCTCAAAACCGATATCCACATTGTTCTTTGCGGCGGTTTTAAAAATTTCTTCGCCGTGCTGCGAAAGGAGCGCCTTGTTGGCTGTAACCACATGCTTTTTGTTATTAAGCGCCTTGAGGATGAAGGTCTTTGCAGGCTCTATGCCGCCCACAAGCTCAATCACAATATTTATGGACGGGTCGTTGATGATGTCATTAGCATCGGTGGTAATTATAGATTTATCAATCTCCACCCCTCTGTCACGGGTGATGTCCTTGTCTGCAATCTTCTTAAGAACAATCTCTGCACCGAGCCTCTCCTGAATGACCTTTGCATTCTCCTTTAGAACTTTAACCAAACCTGTTCCGACTGTGCCGAAACCTATGAGACCGATATTAATTTTTTGCATAATAATCAACACTTACTCCTGCTTTTCAAACGCCTTCTTTATCCCCTTTGCAGCCTGCCTTGTCCTCTGCTCGTTTTCTATAAGGGCAATCCTTACATATTCATCGCCGTATTCGCCGAACCCTATTCCAGCGGATACAGCCACTTTAGCATCTTTCAAGAGAAACTTTGAAAATTCCAGGGAGCCCATCTTCCTGAACTCCTCAGGGATCCGCGCCCATACGAACATGGTTGCCTTTGGCTTGTCTATCTGCCAGCCTGCCTTGGCAAAGCTGTCTATCAATACATCCCTTCTCTTTTTGTATGTCTCGCAGATTTCCTTAACGCAGTCCTGCTGGCCATTCAATGCAGTAATAGCCGCAATCTGTATCGGCTGGAACATGCCGTAGTCCATGTAGCTCTTAAGTCTTGCAAGCGCGGCTATCAGTCTTTTGTTCCCAACGGCAAAACCGACCCTCCAGCCGGGCATATTATAACTCTTGGATAATGTGAAAAACTCCACGCAGATATCCTTTGCCCCTGGAACCTGAAGTATACTGGGCGCGACATAGCCGTCAAACACAATATCGGCGTAGGCCAGATCATGGACAACAAGAATATTATGCTCCTTTGCAAAACCCACAACCTTTTTAAAAAATTCAACATCAACAACCTCTGTTGTGGGATTATGCGGAAAATTCAATATAAGGAGTTTGGGCTTTGGCCATGTCTGTTTGACTGCGTTCAACAATTCTTCAAAGAAATCACGGCCCGGCAAAAGCGGAATACTTCGCACATCGCCGCCGGCTATAATCACAGAATAGGTATGGATGGAATATGTGGGATTCGGAACAAAGACCACATCTCCCGGGCCGATTATCGCCAGCGCCAGATGGGATAGCCCTTCCTTTGAGCCGATTGTTGCGATGGCCTCTGATTCAGGGTCAAGGTCTACATCATACCGCCTCTTATACCAGTCTGTTATTGCAAGCCTTAACTTGTAAATGCCTTTGGATGCGGAATACCGGTGATTACGCGGATTCTGCGCAGCCTCAACGAGTTTGTCAACGATATGCTGCGGCGTAGGCTGGTCAGGATTTCCCATGCCGAAATCAATAATATCCTCGCCCCGCCTGCGCGCATCCATCTTCAATTCTGTTGTTATGTTAAAGATGTAAGGCGGCAGTCTTTTTATTCTATGAAATTCTTCCATGAATACACTCCAAAAATTTTATCCTGCAAATTTTTCCGCATTATACGAACTCCTCACAAACGGCCCTGAATACACATATTTAAGCCCAATCTCCCTGCCATATTCCTCATATTCCTTAAAAACATCAAGCGGGATGTATTCCTGAACCTCAAGATTTTTTATGGACGGCCTTAAATATTGTCCTATGGTAACGACATCGCAGCCTGCATTCAAAAGGTCTTTCAGAGCAGATTTTATCTCGCCATTTGTTTCACCAAGGCCGACCATAAGCCCTGACTTTGTGATAATGCCGGCAGTCATTTTTTTTGCCGTTTCAATTACCTTCAAAGACTGCCGATAATCGGCCTGCGGCCTTACCTTTGCATAAAGAGACGGCACAGTTTCAATATTGTGGTTAAAAATGTCCGGTCTTTCATCAAGAACAATCTTCAAACCCTTATCCTCCCCTTTAAAATCAGGGGTTAAAACCTCTATGGAAATAGAAGGAATAATATCCCTCAATGCCTTGATTGTCAAGGCAAACTGCATAGCTCCGCTGTCGGCAAGATCGTCCCTTGTAACAGATGTTATGACAACATGCTTAAGTCCCAGCTCTTTTGCAGTGAGGGCTATATTTTCAGGCTCATCAAGGTCTACAGGCAATGTCTTACCCCTCACCCCGCCCTCTTCCTCAAGGGGAGAGAGAAAAGCTGTTTTTTCAACAGAACAAAAACCGCACTGTCTTGTGCAGACATCTCCCAGTATCATAAAGGTAGCAGTTGGTTTTGAAAAACATTCGCCGATATTAGGGCAGCGGGCAGACTCGCAGACCGTGTGCAAATTCCTGCTGCGAAGGATATTTTTCATGGCATGGAGCGCGCTTGGCTGCCCCATCTTCCTTGAAAGCCATGACGGGAGCCGCTTAATCCTCTGACTGTTCATATTTTTTAATACTAACACCTTGTAATTTCAAATACAAGGGATCCGTTGAAGGGTGTCATGAGTTTGGATACTGGGAAGGCGATGTCTATCCAGGAAGAGTTTGGCGGCATTATACTATCTTGCAAGGATGTTGTAGGCAGGCGAAGACCCGTTTTTTATAGCAAGGAGGATGGTGATATTTGCGTCAAGGGCAGGGCTTGCTTATCATACGAATAGAGCAAATTTACTTAAGCCTCTCCATGAAAAATTGTACCTGTTTGTCATTAGATTTTAATGTCAGGGCATTTTTAAACGCTACTTTTGCTTTTTCCTTCTCGTCAATTTCATAATAACCCAAGCCAAGAGCCTTCCAGAGAGGAAAATCTTCTCCAAATCTTTTAACCCCATCTTCCAGACTTGTTATTGCCATCCTTTTATTCTGCAAAAACTGATAACAAAGCGCCAAATAGTAGTAGGCAACAGGTGTGGGTGACGCCTGAATTGATTGCTCAAAAAGCTGTGCGGCATTCTGATAATCATTCTTTTTAAATTTACCGTATGCCTGAGTCATCAAGTTTCCTGCCTTGCTGAAATCATGCTGCGGCTCCTGCTGCGGGGCTTCGCTTGCAACTGTTGGTGAAGATGGGGGTGTTTGAGTTATCTCTGTCCCGCTATCAGAACCCATTGCCTGTGACCTGGCATAAACATTTTCATTTATAGGAACGGCGAAGTAAATTTTAAGGAAGGTGTCTGCATTCAATGCCCCCCCAGGCAGATTATTCTTTGACTTAAAATCTGAGAAGGCCGCTTTTGTTTTTTCATCTACTTTTCCGTTTATATCAATATCATAGCCGTGTAAGTACAGTTTTTCCTGCATCATACTGATTCTACTGGTATCATCCAACTTCGGGAATCCACGCATCCAGCTTTTAATTACTATTTCATCAGCTACAGCGTCTTCGCCAAACACCCTCCAGTACGGAACAGCTGCGTATCTTCCCATAAGCTGTATCAAACCGGACTGAACAACTTGACGAACAGCATCATGCCTTCCCTGAACTATTTTTCTGCTTCCTTTTGAACCAAAAGTCGGGCCGAAAAGCGTAATTCCAAATTCCTGTTTTCTCTGCCCCTTTTGTACTTCTATGGCATTCACAATATTCATGCCGGGGATGCCAGCAAGCGTCCTGAAATCTTTTAAATTGAAATCTACTGTAATACGGGCTTTTGTAGCCATAGCAGAATCACTGTGTTCAATGCTTACAGTCTGTGATGGCAGGGCTTTGCTTACATGTGAGAATTGTACTTCAGCGCCTACATCCGTACCCTTGTCCCATGATTCAAGCGCCCTGTCAAATTCAGTTATTGCGCCTGTTATAACAACATCAGGTATTAACTTATCGCTGAAATCTGAATAACCGGTCTGCTGCATAGCCTGAACGAATTCAGGGTCATATTCAATGAAAACAACATTTTCGCCCATAGAGTTGAGTGTACTCTTTACAATCTCTGTTATATTCTGCTGTATTTCGCTCCCGGTTGCGAAAGATGCGCCTGTTTTGTCAACAATATCCTTTACAACAACCTTTAACGGTTGTGCCCTGTGAATTTCCATCATCAATCCAAAAGTCTTTAAATTATCTGTAAAAGTCGTGACCTTCTGTCCAGGGGCAGTAGTTTCTACCGGTACTTCCATATTTTTCGGGTCTATGGTGGCGCAGGACAGTAAAAATAATGGTAACGTCAAAGAGAGTAAAATATATGTAAATCTTCTTGCAACACCTTTCATATCTATCTCCCCTCTTGATAATGCCTGTTTAAATATATCTCAATGCCTTCTTATCGGCAGATCCTTTTCATATCTAATTATAAAAATCTGAAACATCATAATCCAAATAAATAAAAAGCGACCAACAACCTATTTATCCACTATTTGAGTCTTTGAACCTTTGCTCTCGTCAATAATAATGATATCACCTTTTACGGTGCCGCCAGCCCCCATGACTACGCTGTTCATATTTCCAGATCCGCTCTTGTTCTTCTTGTCGGACCCGCCATCATTGTTTTTATCGTCCTTTTTTTGCCTTACCTTTGCCTTACTTTTTGCATCCAATTTCTTGAATTTTATATTTGGATTGAATTCCCCCATCTCGTGGTCAGACTGAATATCATCATCGGTATATTTCCCAATCTTATCGTCAAGATCACCTGCAATGGATGGAGTAGAGAGAGAGAACACTATAAATAAGATAAGTATGAATATTATTGCGCATGGATAAATTCTTCCCATTTAAATTGCTCCATTGTTTTTTTTACAGGGATGGGACTATTTATCCCACCCCCGTAAAAAAACATCAATCAATTTATTTTATGTCTACTGACCCCATGTTGGCTTCATTGCCTTTGCCGATTGCAATGTTTGCTGATCCCTTTACATCTGACTTATTGATAACTGCGCCTTGAACCTTTGAGCCCTCGATGCCTACTGACCCCATCTTGGCTTTATTGCCTTCGCCGATTGCAATGTTTGCTGAGCCCTTTACATCTGACTTATTGATAACTGCGCCTTTGATGTCTGAGCCGGCAAATGCCGTTGCAGCTGTCAGAAATACACTAATACCCAGAACTACGATTTTTTTAAACATTTTATCCTCCGTTTTTTAGTTTTTTTTAAATTGCGGCAATAAAGTTGCAGTTCATACGTTTCATTAAAGTTAAAAATCACTCGCCTCAAATTTAAGTCTCTTACCTCACCTCCTCTTCTACTTCTAAAAACTCTATTTTACGATAGAATATTTTTTTGCGCCTCCTTTCGTATCGTAATTTTACTGATATGTCTATAACTTATGTCTATAACTAGTGATAAGCAGTATAACTATTACAAGATATAACTGTCAAGGGAATTGTGAAGCCTTGTTAATAAATAAATGTAGCCCCTTATCAACGTGAACTCTTAAGCACCGCATGGGCAGCGGCAAGCCTTGCGATCGGCACTCTGAAAGGAGAGCAGGACACATAGTTAAATCCGTTCCTGTGGCAGAATTCCACTGTGGCAGGGTCGCCACCGTGTTCGCCGCAGATGCCTATCTTCAAATCTTTTCTTGTCTTTCTGCCTTTTTCAATGGCAATCTTTATGAGCATGCCAACGCCGTCCTGGTCAAGGGACTGGAACGGGTCGCTTTTTAGAATCCCTGCCTTTTTCTCATCAACATAATCGGGCAAAAATCTTCCTGCATCATCCCTTGACATGCCAAGGGTCATCTGTGTAAGGTCATTTGTGCCGAATGAAAAAAATTCTGCAACATCTGCAATCCTATCGGCAAGAAGCGCCGCCCTCGGCACTTCAATCATGGTTCCTACAAGATATTTAACCTTAACGGCTTTTTCTTTTATAACTTTTTCAGCAACCTCTCTGGTCTTTGTTTCAAGTATTTTTAATTCCTTGCCGTCTATCACAAGGGGGTGCATTATCTCGGGATGCACTTTGATGCCTTCTTTTGCGCATTCGCACGCAGCCTCAATTATCGCCCTCACCTGCATCTCAAGAATTTCCGGGTAGGTAATGCAGAGACGGCAGCCCCTGTGCCCAAGCATGGGGTTTGCCTCTTTAAGCCTTTCAACACGGCGCCTTACCTGCTCATACGGAACACCTATCTTCTCAGCCAAATGTCTCTGCTCACCTTCAGTATGAGGCACAAATTCATGTAATGGCGGGTCTATAAGTCTGATGGTGACCGGCTTCCCATTCATTGCCCTGAATATGCCTTTAAAATCTCCTCTCTGAAATGGAAGAAGTTTTGAAAGGGCAACTTTTCTTGTTTCGAGGTCATCTGCAAGTATCATCTCCTGTATTGCAAGCCGTCTTTCATCTGTATCAAAAAACATATGCTCTGTCCTGCAAAGGCCTATGCCTTCTGCGCCGAGCCTTATGGCATTTTCAGCGTCATACGGCGTATCCACATTTGTCCTTACATTCAGTTTCCTTACCTCATCAGCCCATTTCATAAGCGTATAATACGCATCCGGCAACTCTGGTTTTATAAGATTCATGCTGCCCTGAAATACCTCGCCTGCAGAACCATTGATAGTTATCTCGCTTCCTTCTCTCAGAACCTTGTTTCCTACAACAACGGTTTTGTGGATATAATCTATAACCAACTCCTCACACCCCACAATACAGCATTTGCCCCAGCCTCTTGCAACAACTGCCGCATGAGAGGTCTTACCGCCTGTTGCAGTAAGTATCCCCTGCGCGGCATGCATGCCGCCAACATCCTCCGGGCTTGTCTCTTTTCTCACAAGGATCACCTTCTCGCCTTTTTCTGCCCAATCCTCTGCATCCTTTGCAGTAAATACAACTTTGCCGCATGCAGCGCCAGGAACAGCGGCTATGCCTGTTGCAAAATGGTGCTTATTCAATTCATCTATTGTTATCTTTGGATCAATGACAGGATAGAAAAGACCTTCAATCTCTTTATCTGTAATCCTCAAGATTGCCTCTTTTTTTGTTATGAGCTTTTCTTTTACCATGTCAACTGCCATGCAAAACGCTGCTGTTGGAGACCGTTTACCGGAACGGCATTGAAGAATGTAAAGCTTACCCTCTTCAACAGTAAATTCTATATCCTGCATCTCCCTGTAATGCTTCTCAAGGCTTTTCCTTATATCGCAAAGCTGTTTGTATATCTTCGGCATCCTCTCATTCAGGTCGCTTAGATGAATGGGTGTGCGGATGCCTGCAACAACATCCTCGCCCTGCGCATTCATAAGTAAGTCGCCGTAAAAGATATTTTCACCTGTATTGGGATCTCTGGTAAAACAGACGCCTGTGCCGGATGTTTCACCCTTATTTCCAAATACCATCTGGACTATATTTACCGCTGTGCCGAGAAACCCTGAAATCTTTTCAACGCGACGGTATGTGACAGCCTTTTCAGCCATCCATGAACCAAAGACAGCATTAATTGCGCCTTGGAGTTGTTCTGTCGGGTCTTGCGGAAAATCCTTGCCTGTATGTTTTTTATACACATCTTTTAAGCGGGAGATAAGTTCCCCAAGTTCATGCTCATTCACCTCGGTATCAAAGATCTTGTTATTCGTTTTATTCAGCCTTGGCCTTGTCTTCTCGTTTTTAATTTTTTCAAACTCATGCTCAAACTTCTCACGTGATATACCCTTGGCAATTGCGCCATACATCACAATAAACCTGCGGTAGGCATCCAGGACAAAACGTCTGTTATTGGTCTTTTTTGCAAGTCCCTCAATGGATTTATCGTTAAGCCCCAGATTTAGTATCGTTTCCATCATCCCTGGCATTGACCGCGCAGCGCCTGAACGGACTGAGACAAGAAGCGGGTCATTGGCGTCGCCTAATTTCTTGCCGATCAGTTTTTCAAGCCTTGATAGATTTTTGGCAACCTCTTTATCAAGACCCGGAGGGTGTTTTTTATTATTCTTGTAATAGAGATTACAGACCTCTGTGGTAATAGTAAATCCTGCCGGCACAGGCAGGCCAATATTTGTCATCTCAGCAAGCCCGGCGCCCTTGCCGCCGAGAAGCTCTTTCATGCTTCCCTTGCCTTCGGCCTTGCCTCCGCCAAAGAAATAAACAAATTTTTTAGATGCCATGCAAATTCCTCCAAGGAGGGGATTTTTTATTCCAGGGGTTAGGGGTGAGTTCTTCTATCCGCTTATCCGCTAATTTCTGCTGAACCTTCTAAAACCCGATGCGGCAACAATCTCTACGCTTTTCTCAAGTATATCATCAAAAAGGAGATTCACTCCAAGGTTGTCGCTGCTCATATGGCCGGCAATAACCACATTAACATGATGCTTTTCTGCCTCTTTCTTATGGTCTTCGCCTATATGCATGCCAACAATGGTGCCGATACCGGCAATGGACAACTTTTCATAGATATCCTTACTGCCGCCGGTGCCGCCGGTCATATCTACAAAGATCTTTCCTGCTTTTCTTTTCTCTGAGCCAACAACTACCTTCGGCCCTGCCTTTTCATTCACGGCATCTTTATATTCCGGAATATCTTTTAATATATCTATAATGTCAGAAATATAATCCGGCTTTTTTTCATCAAAAACCTTCTGCAGATAGTTTGCAACAGCATTATCCGCAGGGGTGTGAATACACATGAACGGCATATCAAGAAGCCGGGCGGCATCCACTGCCCTTGTATGATTAGCAGGCAGAAGTCTTCTTTCAACCTCTTTTATCCTGTCAGACATTATGTCTTCAGCAATATTGATAGGAATGCCGTATTTCAGAAGAATGCCTGACTGCATATCCATAACCTCGTATAGGGCAGCCAATGCCCTCCCTTCCGGATGGTGGGAAATGACAAGGTCAATATATCTGCTTTTACTTTTAAGCCTGTCCGCAAGGAGAACCTCTCCAACCTCCATGTCAATGCCGACCAAAACGGCTTTTACATCCCTGTCAGGCTCGCCGTACAATATACGGGTATCTGCATAAGGATTTATAAGCCTTTCTTTATCAAAATCTTTTTTCTTGTCTTCTTTCAGCTCATCAAAATCCTTCTTTACCCTTTTAAGCTCTGCCTCAACCTGATCCTTACCCCTCGGGTCAAGCTCAATACCGCGGCGAACAGCCTTTGCATATATGTCTTTAATTTTCATTGCGCCTCACAATGTAGAGGCGACCCGCGGGTCGCCTCTACGGTTAATTGCCCAGTACCTCTTTTACTACCTCATTTACCAACTTGCCATCTGCCTTACCTTGAACCTTAGGCATAACCTCTTTCATAACCCTGCCCATATCTTTAGACCCGGAGGCACAGAGCTTTTTTACTGCATCGCTTACGATAACCTTTACCTCATCCATGGAAAGCTGTGGCGGAAGAAAAGATTGGAGGATTTTTAGTTCTGCCTCTGCCTGATCAAGCAAATCCTTTCTTCCGCCCTTTTTAAAAAATTCTATAGATTCAAGACTCTGTTTCACCATAAATGAGACAACAGCAATGACTTCCTCATCGCTCAAACCCTCAGCCCGCTTGATAAGCGCTATCTCCTTATTTTTTACAGCAGCCAGAATATTACGCAACACTCCAAGGCTTTGCTTGCCTGCCTCATCTCTGGCAGCCCTGGCTGCCTCATTCATCCGCATGACTAATCCTTCTCTAATAGACATTAAAACTCCCTTTTCTTCGTCCGTTTAACCGCCCTCTTCTTTGCTGCGATGGCCTTCTTTTTCTTCTTTACGCTCGGTTTATCATAATGCTCACGCTTTTTTATCTCACCCAATATCCCGGCCTTTTCGCACTGTTTCTTAAACCTTTTCAAGGCGCTCTCAAAGGATTCGCCTTCTTTTATCCTTATTCCAGGCATTAATTTTTCACCCCCCTCCAGTTATTAGTTGATAGCTCATAGCTGTTAGCTGATAGTAAAAACTATGAACTATGAGCTATGAACTATTTACGTTCCTTTCTTCAGTTCAATCAGCACCAATTTCACTACAGCCTTCAGCGTCTCAAAAACTCCTACGCCGGCAGCGGCAACAGCCTCAAAATCAGGGGCGCCGTCAACATTCAGTACCTTTTTCAGCTCTGCTACAGGCGCCACACCCGGGAGGTCTCTTTTATTATACTGAATAACATATGGTATACTGGCAAGGTCATAACTCTGCTCTTTTAAATTTATCTTCATATTCTCAAAACTCTCCATATTGGCATCCATCCTCTCTATCTGAGAATCTGCAACAAAGACAATGCCGTCAACACCTTTTAAAATAAGCTTTCTTGACGCATCATAGAATATCTGGCCTGGAACTGTATAGAGGTGAAATCTGGTTTTAAAACCTTTTATGTCTCCAAGTGAAAGCGGGAGAAAATCAAAGAAAAGGGTCCTCTCTGTCTCAGTGGCAAGAGATATCATCTTGCCCCTGTGTTCGGGGTTGGTCTTTTTGAAAATAAATGACAGATTTGTAGTCTTACCGCAAAGTCCAGGGCCGTAATATACTATCTTACAGTTTATCTCTCTGGAAGAATAATTTATAAAAGACATTCTCTAAAAACCTCTCGTGTCAGAGAGTCAAAGGGTCAGAGAGTCATAGTTGAAAACTTTGGCTCTCTGCTGTTGCTTTGACTCTGTTTTTAATGGAACAATTTATCTATATCAGTGTCCGTAATTTCTGAGAGCAGGTTTTCCTGATCCGATGGCTTTTTTTCCACCCTCTGCAGAAGTTTTTGCAGTATCGTATTAAGTTCATCGCTTGCCTTTTTCACCCTGAGCCTCACAAGGCCAAGGGACGACTTTTGGTCAAATATAACAACTAATATAACCCTCTGCGCAACAATGGAGATATGGAGATTATCCCTCTCCCCTTCATGGAAGAGTATGGAAAATTCTCTCTCACCTATAAGCTTTGCCAATCCTCCGGTGGCGGCAATATTACCCGCTGTCAATGATGCAAGGGAGGTCGTATCTATATCTCCCGTATCACCGCTTGATGCAATCAACTGCCCATCTTTATCTACAAGGAATACTACCTTTGCATTAGCCTCTTTAAGCAGCCTGTCAATAACAGTGGTAATCTGTCTAAATTCTTCTTCAAACATTACTAATGAACTTGTCGACATAGTTAAACCCCTATAAAAGAAAATGCAAAATTCAAATATCAAAATGCAAATTTAAGGAAGATTTTTATTTTTGACTTAATTTTGCACTTTGCATTTTTCATTCTACAATTTATTATATTACCTTCCCATCCAGACTTAAAAGCCTCTCCCATTCCGCATCTATATTCTTTTGCACTTTATCCAGTAATTCTTTATTCTCAGGCTTTAAAAGGTGCTTGAATCTTGCCTGCATCTTAAGCCATTCTGCTATAGGCTTTTTCTCTTTTGGCTTATAATTAATCTTTAAAATCCCATTTTCAACCTCGTAAAGCGCCCAATAACATGTATCAACAGCAACCTTTGCAGCTTCTACAGACTCTTCTGGCTTTGAATACCAACCCAAGGGACATGGAGATATGACATTCAAAAAGCTCGGACCATCTACTTTAAGAGCCTTTTCAGCCTTTCTGGAAAGGTCTGCCCAGTTATGGGGCGAGGCCTGGGCAGCATAGGGTATATTATGGGCAACAACTATCCTTGTAAGGTCTTTCCTTGCCTCCTGCTTTCCCAGTATAACATCTCCTGCCGGCGAGGTTGTTGTGGCAGCGCCAAAAGGCGTTGCGCCTGAACGTTGGATGCCTGTATTCATGTATGCGCCGTTATCGTAGCATACATAAAGAAAATTATGCCCCCTCTCAAGCGCGCCTGACAGCGCCTGCAAACCGATGTCGTATGTTCCTCCATCTCCGCCAAAGGCAATAAATTTTATATTTTTATCTGGAGGGATCTTGCCTCTTTTTTTAAATGCCCTGTAGGCTGTCTCTATACCGCTTATCGTAGCAGCGGCATTCTCAAAGGCAGAGTGTATCCACGGTATTCTCCATGCTGTGTAAGGATATATTGTGGTGCCAACCTCAAGACATCCTGTGGCGGTAGTGGCAACCACAGGGCCGTTAGCTGCCCTTAATACCAGCCTTACTATCGGAGGTATGCCGCATCCTGAACAGAGTCTGTGACCGCCGGAGAAAAGCTCATCTCTTTTTGAAAGTTCTTTAAGTGTAGCCATGATTTGCCCCTTTGATATTAAATACAAATCTCAAAATGCAAAATGAGTTTTATGTCAAACCGTAATATATTTAATCAGCGTTTCAGTTTTGCCAGTCTCGGCAATTTTCAAGAGATCATCAAAAACCTCTATAGCATCTTTTACCTTATAGTCCCTCCCCCCGAGACCAAATATCCTGCTTACAACCTTAGGACGCTTTTCCAGTTCATAGAGCGCGGAACGAACCTCGTTAAAAAGAGGACCTCCAAAACCATTCATTGAATCAGCACGGTCAAGCACAGCTATAGCCTTTACATTTTTAAGCGCCTCGGCTATCTCTCTAAAGGGGAAAGGTCTGAAAAGTCTTGGTCGTAAAATACCAACCTTTTTGCCTGCCTTCCTTAACTCATCAACTGCAACTTTGGCAGTGCCGGCAGCGGAGCTCAATATTACAATGGCTGCATCAGCATCATCCAGTCTGTATTTTTCCATAAGGCCGTATTCTCTGCCAAACTTCTTTCCAAATTCCCTTCCAATTTCAGAAACCACATCCTTTGCGCCGGTAATAGCCTCTGACTGCTGATGTTTAAATTCGATGTATGAATCCGGCAATGTCATCGCTCCGTAAGTAACAGGATGGTCGGTATCTAACAAAGAATGTTTCGCCCGGTATTCTCCTATAAACTCCCTTACCTCTGCATCGTCAATTAGTGAAATATTTTCAATGGCATGGCTTGTTATAAAACCGTCAAGACAGACCATTACCGGCAGAAGCACCTTTTCATTTTCAGCTATCCTTACCGCCTGAAAGAGATTATCGTAGGCCTCCTGCACTGTCTCAGAATAAATCTGAATCCAGCCCGAATCTCTCGCACCCATGGAATCAGAATGGTCACAGTGTATGTTTATAGGGGCTGAAAGCGCCCGGTTTACATTTATAAGCACTATTGGCAGCCTCATGCCAGAAGCGATATAAAGCATCTCCCACATAAGCGCCAGCCCCTGCGAAGATGTTGCAGTCATAACCCTTGCGCCGGAGGCAGATGCGCCAATGCAGGCGCTCATTGCCGAATGTTCGCTCTCAACCGTTATAAACTCGGTGTCAACATCGCCGTCCGCAACATAGCTTGAAAACTCTTCCATGATTCCCGTAGAAGGGGTTATCGGGTAAGCCGCGTATACATCCGGATTTATCTGCTTCATGGCGTGGGCAATTGCGGAATTTCCTGTAAGCCCTGCCTGTCCCTTTGTCACTAAAATTGCCATCAATCTTTCTCCTCTTCCATCTTTATAGCCTTGACTTTATCAGGGCATTCTTCGGCACATATACCGCAGCCTTTGCAGTGTTCCATGTCAAATCCTATCATCTTACCTTCCTCCACGATGATGGCGGAATCAGGACACATAACCCAACAGGTAAGGCAATTGGTGCATTTCCCTTTATCGAGCACCGGCCTTAGCTTTCTCCACCCACCTGTAACATATTCATGGGCTGTTCCACCCTCTGTTATAACACCGCCAATTGGAAGGCTCTTTTTCTCCTTCATATCTATTCCCCTTTTACCTCTTGGAAGCCCCTGTTCATAGCAGTAATATTTCCTTCTATAACCTTGGGGCTGAACTTCTTTGAATAGTTATCCTTGAAATTATCTATAAGCGCATCAAACATAACAACATTCGTTACTTTTGCCAACGCGCCAAGCATCGGGGTATTAGGCATATTCCTGCCAATTGTCTCAAGGGATATCTTTGAAGCATCCAGGGTATAGACCTTTGCTCCCTTACTTTTAAGGCCAAGTTCTTTACGCATCTCGTCAGGCAACTTTGGCGTATTTACTATGAATACCGCATCGTCAGTGGCGCCATCCGTAACACCGCCGGAAGACTCCATACCTCCGGAGAGAGCCATGCCTATCAATGTAGAATCAGCTATAAGCACATACTTTGGCTCTGTTACACGGCAGTGCAGCCTTATAGGCTCATCCGACACCCTGTTGTATGCTGCTACAGGCGCGCCCATCCTTTCAGGGCCAAATTCAGGAAAGGCCTGAACATATTTGCCAGACCTTAAACAGGACTCCCCAACCATTTTGGCAGCAGTCACAATCCCCTGCTGCGCCCTTCCATGCCACCTTATCTCAATGTAAGTAGCCATAAGTCGCTCCGCTCCATTGCAAAATGCAAAGTACAAATTTTAAATTGCAAAGTAAAAAACATTTTTCATTTTGCAATTTGCATTTTACAATTTAATTTATAACTCCCGTCTCCCTTCAATCGCCCTTATAAGTGTTGCGCCGTCTATATATTCAATATCGCTACCAACAGGAACGCCTGTTGCAATCCTTGTAACCCTTACACCCATTGGTTTTAACAGCCTTGTTATATAAAGACTGGTGGCCTCTCCATCCATATCTGAATTTACGGCAAGAATTATTTCTTTTATCACACCCTGCCTTGCCCTGTCTATAAGTCCATTTATTTTTATATCATCCGGTCCTATGCCCTTAAGCGGAGAAAGTGCGCCGTGAAGGACATGATACCTCCCCTTAAAACCGCCCATCTTCTCAATAGCCACCATATCTTTTACATCCTCTACCACACAGATCACATCATCTCTTCTTGAACTATCGCTGCATATCAAACATGGATCTTTATCAGCGAGACTAAAACAGGAGGAGCAGAGCCTTATCTTTTCCTTTACATCAATAAGGCATCTTGCAAGGCCTTCAGCATATTCCTTGTTGGTATTAAGCACATAAAAGGCAAAACGGGCAGCGGTTTTTTCTCCTACCCCCGGAAGCCTTGAAAGTTCTCTTATCAAGCAGGTTATCGGTTCGGCATAATATGTCATTAGCATTGTCCTTAAAGATACTAAAAAAGTCCGGGGATATTCAGGCCTGCTGTAACCTTCTCCATCTCTTCGCTCATCATCTCCTGAGACCTTTTTATTGCGCCATTTACTGCCGCTGCAATCAGGTCCTGAAGCATATCCACATCGTTAGGATTTATCACAGACGGGTCTATCCTGATAGAAACTATCTCCTGTCTTCCATTTATTGTAACATTAACCATACCGCCGCCTGACGCGAATTCTATGGTCTTATTTGCAAGCTCCTTCTGGATATCCGCCATCTTCTCCTGCATCACCTTGGCCTGCTTTAAGATATTCCCCATGCCTTTATACATTTGCCCTCCTGCGGTCTTCTGCTATCCTGCCTCCCAAAACCTTAACAGCCTCCTTTATAATCTTATCTCCTTCCTTTGGTTTTAAAGAAACGGCAGCATTCTCATCTGCCTTTATGTCTATCATTACTTCTTTGCCAAAAAATTCATTACAGAGTTCTTCTAATATTTTTTTATTTTCAGAGAGATATATAAAATACGGCCCTGTCTTTACACTCATATAAATAGCGCCTTCATCCATGGAAATAAGATTTGCAAGCTCAAGGTGTGAAGCCAGCGGAGGTTTTTTCTTTTTTATAAAATCCAGAAGGACAGGCCACTGACTGCCTGAAAAATTCTGTGTCCTGTGTCCCATATCCTGCGTCTTGTCTCCTGCGCCATGCTCGGCTGTCTTATTATTACTAATTACTGGGTCCCCGCATGCCTTCAACTCCTCCAGCCTGTTAAGCATGGCGCCTATTGATTGAAGATTTTCAAGATGGATCATCTTAAGAAGGGCCATCTCTAATGCGTATCTTGGGGACTGAGACCTTGAGATATCCTCATATCCCTTGCTCAAAAATGTAAACATCCTTTGAAGGTCTAAAACACCAACCCTGCCAGCCAATCTTTTTAAATCCACTATCTCCACATCAGGAAGATCCAGAACATCCTCGGGTTTTTCAACTGTCTTTACAATAACCATATCCCTTATATGCTCCAGAAAATTCTGACAGAATTTTTTTACATCATAACCAAAATCATATACCTTTTCAATAAGTTTTAAACAGTCCCTGCCGTTTTTATCAATTACAGCCTCAGATAATTGGAAAAGAAGCGCCCTGTCCATGAGTCCGAGGGCATCCACAACATCCATTTCCTTTATGTCGTTACCTGCGAATGCTATTACCTGGTCAAGCAGGCTGTGGGCGTCTCTCAAGCTGCCGTCTACTTCCCTTGCTATAAGATAAATACTTTTATCGGCAAGTTTTACGCCCTCTGTCTCTGCAACAAGCTTAATATGATTCTGAATCTCCTTCAAAGATATGCGCTTAAAATCAAACCGCTGACACCGCGAAAGTATAGTGGCCGGTATTTTATGGGATTCTGTTGTTGCAAAGATAAAGATGGCGTGAGCAGGAGGCTCCTCTAGTGTTTTTAGCAAGGCATTAAATGCCTGAACAGAGAGCATGTGAACTTCATCTATTATATAAACCCTGTATCTGCCGTGCGATGGAAGATATTTGATATTTTCTCTAATCTCTCTTACATTATCAACACCGGTATTAGACGCCCCGTCTATCTCAATCACATCCACTGAAATGTTATTGGCAATCTCTTTGCAGGACATGCACTCATTGCAGGGTGACGGTGTTGGACCGTTTGCGCAATTCAGCGCCTTTGCCAGAATCCTGGCTATCGTTGTCTTGCCTACGCCCCTGGGCCCTGAAAAAAGATAGGCATGGGCAATCCTTTTTGCAATAATAGCATTCTTGAGCGTTGTGGTAACATGAGCTTGACCCACCACATTCTCAAAAACGGCAGGCCGCCACTTCCTTGCTAAAACTAAATATGACATATTTTTATAGTTTAATTTGAAATTTGAGATTCAAAATCTTTTATAGCCACTACTGATAGCTAGGCGCCCCTGCGGCACATAGAATATGTTACTACCGTTGCTTCCTTCCGGATCTGGCGGGGTTTGTAACCTTCTATTGCGCAAGACCCAGCTATCAATACTAACTACAAAAATACAGTTTAGCTCATGGCTGATAGCTCATAGCAACTACTATGCACTATAAACTAAACTGGCGGAGAGAGAGGGATTTGAACCCTCGGTACACCTTTTGGATGCACACACGATTTCCAGTCGTGCTCCTTCGGCCGCTCGGACATCTCTCCAGTTTTAGCTCATGGCTGATAGCTCATAGCAACTACTATGAACTATGAGCTATAAACTAAATTGGCGGAGAGAGAGGGATTTGAACCCCCGGTAGAGTTGCCCCTACAGTTGATTTCGAGTCAACCGCCTTCAGCCTCTCGGCCATCTCTCCATCAACTACAGTGGAAAGTCAGCCTGTAGTTTCTATCATGCTTTTATTTTAAAGTCAAACTTTTGATTGAACTTTTTGATTGGAAGAGGTTTAAAGAAAAGGATTATATCAGGATGGGTTTTTTATTCCAATGTTTCTACAAAAGCCTTAAATATCTCTCTATCCCAACACCCCTTTCCTGCCTCCAGTTTTATGACTTCCAAGGTCACCTCCCGAGGCATTCCTCGTCTGTACGGACGGACAGATGTTAAGGCGTCATAGATATCTGCAATCCCTATTATCCTAGCCCCCAACGGTATATTATCTCTTGTAAGACCGTCTGGATAGCCTGTTCCATTGAACCTCTCGTGATGGTTGCGGATTATAGGAAGTAAGGGTTTGGCAAACTTAAGAGGGCTGCATATCTTTTCCCCAACCACAGGGTGTTGTTTTACATGTTCATACTCCTTGCCATTTAACGCGCCTGGCTTATGTAAAACATCCTTGTCAGTTGCTATCTTTCCAATATCATGCAGAAACCCTGCATCCCTTATGTTATCCTGCTCCTGCTGCGAAAGACCTAAGAATCCTGCCAGTTTGACTGCCATCGCAGAAACCCGGCGAGAATGTCCGTGGGTATATGGATCATTAAATTCCAGGGCTATTGCAAGGCTGAATATAACATTTCTTGCATCTTCCAACTCTCCGAGAAGATTCTTAACCCGTATAAGAGATTTAACCCTTGCCAGAAGCTCAGACTTCTGAAATGGTTTAGAAATAAAATCATCTGCCCCCGCCTCAATCCCCTTAATTTTATCATCTATACCATACAATGCGGTAAGCATTATTACCGGAATAAATCGGGTTGTCATTTTCTCTTTTAATCTTTTGCATACCTCATAGCCATCCATTCCAGGCATCCTTATATCCAGGAGAATTACATGCGGGAACACCTCTTCTACCATCTTAAGGGCATCCTCACCATTGTAAGCCTTAAATATATTATACCCCATGGATGATAAAAGGACCTCAAGAAGTTCTACATTCCCGTGGTTATCATCCACCACCAAAATATTTACCTGAGCATCTTCCATCTTGCCATTGATCTGCTCTATACTTTTTACAGCCAAAGACATATAATCTCCTTTCATCCGCCTTTTTTAAGGTGTAGTTTCTTTTTTAGCAGGGGAAGATATTGGAGGAAGCAATATATCATATCTTGCATGTTTATAAGAATTAAATGAGGTAAAATTAGCAAAAACCCAGCCATTTGCCACACCCCTGCCCCCTTCTAAAAGCTCCACAAGCACAGCAGGATTCATAGGCTCATTTGATTGGGAGCTTATATAAGTATCGTACATTGTGTAATGCGGCAAAAACACAAGAATCTTTATAGCAAATTTAGTACCCTTTATAGGTGTCTCCTTGCCTACATTTACACTAATTAATTCCTCTGTCTTTTTCTCCTTATCAACCCATTTCAAATTAATGGCCTTCCACTTTGCCTTGACATCATCAGGCACCCTAACCTCTCTTTTTACCCCACCGGATGATAGATGACCAACCGCAGATTCATCTATATCGCCACTCCCTTTCTGCCCTATGTCGCCTGCAATATCCTTACCGCTAACTATCGATTGCCCCTGCCCGCCGCCTGTGGGTGGATGCCCTTCAGGAAGCTTTGCCTCTCCAATTTCCGTCTTAACCTCTTTCTTTTCCTCAACATTACCTGTTTCTTTTTTTCCCTCTTGCTTGCCGCAGGAAAAAATAAGTCCAGCCAGCAAAAACAACATTACCACCATGCCAACATATCGTCTCATCTTAAAATAGCCTCCACATTTATGCAAAACCAACCTGCCATGCAAATTATACCATATTTTAAAAATATTTTAACAATAATTCAGCAACTCTTATTTTATTCCGAAAGTCTTCTTTGGGGAGCGATGGCACCTTTGGCAATTTTCAAAACCCTTCATCTGAAATGATACCTTGCCATGACATCTGCCGCAGAATTTCCCACTCCAGTTATCATACATGCTAAACTGGTTTGCGCCTTTTTTGGCTATAAATATGCCTGGGTGGCAAATCTTGCAGGAAAGCCAGAAATTATGCGCCTTATGCGGAAATATCACATTTGCCATAAGCCTGTCATTTATCTCAAAGAGGATATCCTCATCAAAGACTTCTGAGGCGGGTTCCTCTCCATTTATAGATATAGACCCTCTGTTCTTTATTATCCCTTGTTTTGCAGCAGCAACCCAGTCAGGATAGCCAAATTTATCCTTCGGGAAACCCCTTAATGCGAGCGGAAGGTCTGAAGGCGGGCGGATAGCTGGAGATATCCACGGGTCCCAGGTTATGGTAGGAGCTGGCCGTCCTTCTAACCTCTTTTTTATTTCCTCAGCAAATCCCGCCTTCCCCTGTTCTTCTGCCTGTTCTTCTGCCTTTTTTTTCTCCTCTATCGCCTTAAGGGCTGCCTTTGTATCAAAGGCAGAGGATCCCTTTGGATAAACTGGTATTGTGTCTAAACCAGGGGTCTCACCCACCTCCTTGATATCCTTTGTGCAACCGCAGATAAAAATTATTCCTAGTAAAACAGAGAGATATATACAAAAAATAGACTTCATCCCTTTTCCTCTTGAAATACCTGTATCCTGTTGCCATCTATGGTATATATTCTTCCTTCCTTATCTATGAATATATATGAAGGATATGAAAGTTCCCCTTCTTTTACGCCCGGCCGTGATACAGCATACTGAAAAACCCCTTTCTTATCAAAAACCAATATTCTGCCGGCATGCTGGTCCATTATGTATATAAGGCCGTTTTTATCCACTGCAAGGCTTGTAGGGAAGCGGAAGTTATCTTTCTTATTTTCTCTGCTGCCAAATCTGGAAACAATACCTCCTTTATCGTCAAATATATAAACAACACCGGCAATTGCATCTATTGCATATATCTCACCCTTATCATCCACCCTGACATCGGTAAATCCAAAAAACCCATTATCTTTCACAGTAACTTCCCTTACAAATGCGCCTGTTTGTTCAACAATAATAAGCCTTCTGTTTAACTTGTCAATAATATACAGCCTGTTGTCCGCATCTATCGCCATTCTGCCTGGCACAAACTGCTCCTTAGCTGAAGGCACACCTGACAGGGGAAATAATTTAACCACCTTTTTTTCAAGGTCAATAAATACTATTTCCCCTTTCCCCCTGTCCAGTATAAAAAAATGACCTTCCTTGTTTCTTACAAGGCTTGAGGGAAGCGTCATGGCCTCATTGGTTAATTCTGCCATGTATTTAAATTCCGAATCAAAAGAAACAAGCCTGCCATTCCCGCTGTCTGCTATATAGAGCCTTTTCTTTATCTCGTCAAAAAACAAACCGGATGGCTGTTTGAGCCTGCCCATAATCTCATCTCCGGTTATAACCGCAACAGTCCGTACCCCGCCTTTGTCCCCGGGAAATGCCGTGGTTGCGAAAGGCAAAATACAGAAAACAGAATAAAAACTCATTAGACACCAAGTCACCAGTCTTCTGCTGGTGACTGGTGCCTTGCAACACTTCTGACTTCTGACTTCTGACTTATATCTCATAATCTTATTCTCCCTAATTCTACATCTGATGACATTGTACGCATAATTCCCTGTCCTTCTCAAATCTCAGTATGGCCTTTTCAGGGGAGCCCATAGGATTATGGCAGGTGCTGCAATCCATGGGCGTCTTGGAACGCGGGTCTATTATCTTTTCTCCAACCGGGTGCGTAAATTTACCCTGTGTAGAGTGACAGTTTTCCATTGCGCAGGTGTCATTGCCCTTTGTAAGAAAAAATTGGCTGTTTGAACCATGAGATGTATGGCAATCTGTGCAAATGCCAAGCTTTGGATGTTTATGATTACTCTTTGCCACATATTCCTTTGTATCATTATGACATTCATAACAAACCCTCGCCTCTTTATCTTTCAATAGATGTTTCTCATCAGAGGCATGGGGATTATGACAATTGTTGCAAAGGTTGTCGGCTCCGCCTCCAATAAAGAAATGGCTATTTATTTTATTAAACCCGGCTAATACAGCCCCGTGGCACTCTGTGCATAAACTCATACCGCTCTTTATAACAGATGCTGAACCAACAGGATGACAGCTTGAGCATTTATTATCCTCAAACGGCTTATGCAGCGATGCCTTCATCATGCCCTTTTTGTCGGAGGAATGCGGACTGTGGCAGCCAAGACAGTCGGTACCGCTGACTTTATAACCCAGATGTGCCCTTGCAAATACCTCGCCGGTCCCAGGATGACAGCCTGCACAAAGGCTCTTTTTGTCCTTGATCAGCAAACCTTCCCTGTCCGATGAGTGCGGATTATGACAGACTATGCACCTCCCATTTTTAACTTCAGGATGGACATTCTTCTTATTAACTATACTTTCCTTTGGATGACATGAAAAACACCCTTCCCCCCCTGCTTTCTTCAATAACCCCTTTATATCTGATGAATGCGCATCATGGCAGGAAAGACAATTCCCCTCTTCAACTGGCTTATGCACAACCTTACCCATGAAACCCTTTTTCTGGTCATGACAATTGTAGCAAAGGTCGCTGCCTGTGTATGATAAAAGACCCGCATGCTTTGATGCATGAGGATTGTGGCACCATGTGCATTTACCATCTTTAACAGGTTGATGGACAGTTGCCTTCTTAGTCAATTCCTCCGCTTTTTTTGAATGGCATTCAAGGCAAATGCCCATGGTGTCTTTTACAGCCTTCGCATAAACTATCCCTGGCTGAAGGCCGAGAAAAATAACCAGACCAATTGTTAGCCATATTATATGTCCAGAGGACTTCATTTCTTACATCGCTCCTTATTTAAGAGTTGCGTGGTTGAAGAGTTAAGGAGTTGAGTGGTTCTATAACTTTTTATAACTTTTGATGGCACCTGTCGCATTCTCCTTTTTCAAAAGGGGTATGCATTATCTTATGTATAAGCCTCTTATCCTTTCCTGCATGAGGCTCATGACAGCCAAGACAGTCAGCGCCCTTTGTAGAGACATTCCCATGCGCCTTTACGAATTTTGCATCTCCCTGGTTTGCATGGCAATTATTGCACAATGTGTCACCCCTCGCTGTCAACAGCCCTCTCTCATTTGCATAATGCGCAGAATGACATTTTTGGCAATCACCGTTTGCAACAGGCCTATGGGTAACAATATCCTTTTCCTTTAAACTCTTATCAAATTCTGCATGACAGGAAAGGCACAAACTTTTGAGAGGCCGCGGTAAAAGGCCCTTTATTTTACTGCCGTGCGGCCTGTGACAGTCAATACATTTTTCTTCAAATACCGGCTTATGAGGATATTTTGCAATCTGAAGGCCAATTTTAGTGTCTTTATGGCAATTATAACAAAGAGCGCCTTTCTCTTCTATCAACTGTTTTGTATTGTTGCTGGCATGCGCATCATGGCAGCTAAGACATTTACCTTCCTTGAAAACAGGGTGTGTCCCTTGTTCCCCTATCTCTCTTAGCATACCGGAATGGCATTTAAAACACAATTCCTCTTCCTTTAACAGAGCAAGTTTCTTTACCTCGCTTGCATGGGGGTTATGGCAGACAGTACATGCCCCATCCCTTACCTTGGGATGCCTTGTCACTTTATTAAATTTCTTTTTTTCCTGGCTGTGGCAGCTATAACACAGGTCCTCAACTGGTGAAACCAGTTCAAAATTGTAATCTGACGCATGGGCATCATGACACGGCAGGCAATTATCCTGAGCAATAGGGGCATGCGTTACCGTCTTAACAAAACCGTCCTTATTGTGACATTTATAGCAAAGTTGGGCGCCAACTACACGAAGCGCATCCTTATTGTCAGAGGCATGTGGGTCATGGCAGCCGGAGCAGTCCCCCTTGGCTATCGGAGTATGGGTAAACTTCTTTGCATGCCTCTTTTCTGTAGCTTTGTGGCAGCTATAGCAAAGCGGCTTTTCCGGTATCAAAAGCTCATTCTTCTGATCAGTTGCGTGGGGACTATGACATGCTGAACAGTCCCCTTTAAGAACAGGCGAATGAACAAGCGCCTTTTTAAACCCATTTTCCTGGGCCGTATGGCAACTATAGCAAAGTTTATCAGCTTGAAGTTTTGTTTTTAACGGTTCTTTTGAATCAGGAGAATTATGGCAGTCACTGCATTTTCTCTGGCCAAATGGCCCGTGATTGTATTCCCTTACAAGCTTATCGCTTGACGAAGAGTGCGGAGTATGGCATGAAAGACAGTTGGTTCCTGCAACCTTATAATTAAAGTGTCCATCTATAAATTTTACAGCATTTACATCATGGCACTTTTCACACAACTTATTGCCTTTTTCAAGCAGGTTATAGCCATGCTCTGAGGAATGCGGATTATGGCAGTTGTCGCAGCCGTCCGCAACTGCCTTGTGGATTGTCTTTTTTGTAAAAGGCCCCTTTGCATGGCAAAGATAGCACAGGTCATTTCCTGAAACCCTTGTAAGCCCTTTTAATTTTGAAGAATGTGGATTATGACATTTAAGACATATACCTTGTGTTAACGGCGTATGCAGCGGCGCTTTTTCCAGTATTGGCCTGTCTTTTTCATGACACTGATAGCAGAGTTTTGCGTCTTTTTCCTTTAGTCTTAACGCCCCGATAAGGCCGTGCGGTATATGACAAGCTTCGCAGTTGTTGTCAACAAGGGGCTTGTGCAGATTCCCATCCTTGTATTTCAACATCTCTTTCTGGTGGCAATCCGAACAGGACTTTCTTACTATTCTTGTGCCCATACAACCTGACAGCATCAAGGTTGCAGCAAGGATTATCAAC
The DNA here is from genome assembly GCA_030690165.1 of Deltaproteobacteria bacterium. NCBI lineage: Bacteria > Pseudomonadati > Myxococcota > Myxococcia > Deltaproteobacteria bacterium. The sequence continues at coordinate 71,133 of JAUYHF010000051.1, forward strand.
GAAAAACGAATAGGCTTCAAACTTCTTTCCTCCCGATAAAGCTACTTGCCTTGCAGTTTATCAAGTTCTTTCTGGTTTATCTCTATTGCCACCGTTTCTCTTAGCTGTTTGATATATCCATTTAACGCACCATTAAACCTCTCCCTTCCAACTATCGTATCTATTTCGCTTCTCACCATGCCAAACGGTATATATGCGCCCTTTTCAAGGCCGCGAAATTCCATAATAGCATAACCCGCCTCTGAAGAAAACGGCCCTAATATATCTCCTTCTTTTGCCCCCTGAATAGCCTTGTTAATATCACCAGAGAGTTGATTTGTCTCCACCCAACCGATATCCCCTCCTTTTTCCCTGGAAGGGTCTAATGATTTTTCTCTTGCAAGATATGAAAAGTCGCCGCCTTTTTTAAGGTCATCAAGTATGGTCTTCGCCTCATCCTCATCCGTTAAATGCATAATCCTTAAGTTTACCCTGTCAGACGCCCTGTACTTTTCCTGATTTGCCTTATAATAGTTCAAAATATCGTTCTCGTCAACTCTTACTGCAGGAAGAATGGCCTTTTTCTTAAACTGCTCTATAAGCTGCGGATCCTTGTATTTCTTTATATCTGCCTTAGTCTGTTCATCATTCTCATAACCCCTGTTCATCGCCTCTTGGTCAAGAAGCTTGTACAGGACAAGCTTATCTAAAATCTCCTTTTTTGCATCCTCATCCTGTGTCTTAGAAGAGCTCAGTTCTCTTAATACATCTATGCCTAATATGGATTCACCATTCACATTTGCAACATCTTTGCCAAAAAGTTCGGTTTTATCACGGGAGAGTGCGCCTAAAACCTCATTATCTATCTTCACCTTTGCCTTTTTTCTGAGTTTATCAAAATATTCCTTTTCCCTTTCCTTTGTCTTTATATTAAAAAAACCTCTTCTGATTGCCTCCCTGTCATCGGCCGACATCTTCGGCGGATCTTCTTTTTTATCCGAATCTTTTTTAGCATCTTCTTTTACAGAATCTGTCTTTTCTTTTTCAGCCCTTTCTTTATCGGCTTTTTCCTGAGCTTTTTTCTTTTCCTCTTCTTTCTTCTTTAATTGTTCATGGTAATAGTCTTCTATCTCTTTATCTTCCACTTTAATCTTATTTAATATCTCCTCCTGACGGAGCTTGTCCAAAAACAGATTAAGGGCAAAGTTATCCATGAGCATTATAAAATCTGCCTCTTTATCCAGCCCCAGATTTCTGGCCTCTATTATCATAAGCTTATTATCTATAAGCTCATTTAAAAACTTGCCAAAATCCTGCATTGCAAAAGAGGTTTGCTCAGAAAGGTTCCTGCCCACCCGGCTGCTTTTGTGCAGTTTATCTATCTTGTTTAAAAACTCATCTTTTGTAATAATCTCATCCCCTACCCTGGCAATATACACCTCTTTTTTGGGGGAGGTAAAAGGCCAGAAACCGAAAGAATCTCCAGTCCCCCCTATAAAAACGAAAAGGATAAAAACCGTGGCGAGGAAAACAATATCCCTTAACCTTCTAACCTCTGACTTATGACCTCTGACTCCTGACTTCTTTATCATCATCTTATTTTATTGTGTCTATCATCTCCCTGACAACTTTCTGCGTAAGCGCGGTTAGAGACTTCACCTCGCCGAGGTCAAGGACAATAATATAATCATCCCCTTTTCTCTTATTTTGGCCTGACCATATGAGCTTGCCGGTATTAGAGTCAATCATCCTTGCGGTGATTGCAACCGTTGGCACAGAATACGCGCCGCCGGCCTCGGCAAATTCTTCTACTGTGCCAGTCATAACAGCATCTACGCCAAGACGTTTGCCAAGGATCTTCAACCTTTCTATTTCAATCTCACCTATGGTGTCCATCCTTTCCTGTATCATAAACTGAACTATGTTGCCGGTCTCTTCTACATTAAACCTATCGGTTTTAAACATCTCAGTAACAAATATATTGGCAACCACCTTACCTGCATCCCGATACCCGCTTATATTGTAAAATGGAAGTATAGCCACCTTTTTTGAGGCATGGGGTGAAAGAGCCTCCTGTGAGAAAACTGCGCAGCCTGCTATAAGCAACGGAGTTAAAAACAAGGTTAAGCCCAAATTAAAAATCTTTAACCAGTATTCGTGATTCAACCTTGACAATGGCTCTTTATTCATAACCGAAATTCTTTAACAGCCTCTTCTAATCTTTTCTGCACATCTAAAATCTTTTTTAGATGCTCATCCCCTTTATTTACATTGTTAGAGCAAACTGCAAGTTCATCTGACGCTGTCTTAATCCTCCCTAACCTTAACTTAAGCTTTTCAATCATAATATTAAGGGCTTCAGCAAGTTCTCCGACCTCATCACCCTTACGAGTTGAAAACCTTACAGTGAGATCACCCTCTGCAACCTTTTCCTTAATTTCCCTCTCCATCCTGTATAGAGGACCGGCTATCTTATGGGGGAAAAAGATAGCTATGCTAAAGGCTATAACAATGCCGATGATAAAAGCAATTACAATAGCCGGCAGGAGAAAATCCAGAAAATTTCTCGCCTGGATATGGAAGTGTCTAAATGACTGACCAATCTCCTGATTGCTATAAAAGTAGAAGAAGGCAGCGATTATCCCTGTGCTTACCAAGACAATCAGCATTACCCTTACGAGCAACCTGAATTGCATCTGCTTTTTTATAGAGAAATTTATAACGCTTCTTCTATTATTCTTCATTATGGCCTCCCTTTACTCGCTCCGCGAGAATTGCAAATCGCGAATTGTAAATTTTAAATTTTCAATTTTTATCTTACAATTTCAGATATATGGTTCGCCTGTATGGCATAAAATGCACAGGTCTCTTCCAGAATCCATCCTTATAAAATATCTTTTATTGCCGCCGTGAGGGTCGTGGCATGTAACGCAGGTTATAATACCGCCTTCTATGGTTGGGAGGACATGCGAAATTTTTGTTTTTAAGCCCTTGCTCCTTATCCCCACTGGGTGCGATGCGCCTTGCGGGTGACACTTAACACACGCATCTATCATGGAAACCCTTTCAGGAACCAAACCAAAACCATGCTTATCAATCTCAGCAGGCTCAGTGACTATTAAATATGCCTTCACAGGCTTATCGCTTAGAAGTTTAAGAAAAATATCTTTTGTACCTTTTATTTTAAAGACATTGGCCTCTTTTATTTCAGGTAGTGTCTTATCTATAATCTTTGCGCCTTCCCCCTTATCACTAATCTTCATGGATGTATCAAGCACAAAATTATTTGACACGGTTTCATTGCCGAATATATCTCTGGATATTACGCGATAATGGTATTGCTTACCTGGCCTCAGCCCCGCTATTGTTATTTTGTGCCCTTTTGCAAATATCTTCTCATATACTGCTGTTTCCCCATACCGGGGAGTTAATCCGTACTCCACAATTGAGTTGGACGACTTATCTGTATCCCATGCAATTACTGCCTCAAGAAATACAGCCTGCCTTATTTCTACTACTGCCACATTACTGATGAGAGGCGGATTCCGGTCATTATCCATAGAGGCATTCACCTGTGATGGTATAAGTTGCAAAGAATTAACTTTTACCTCATTCCCTGCGCTATCCTTTACTTTCAAATCCAACCGATATTTTCTGTCCCAGTACATGTCCTTCAAAAAAAATATCTGTTCTCTCTGACCAGCCAAGGAAGCAACCTCCCATACCCTGCCTGTCTTAGTAAACCCCTTTAAGATATGACACTGTTCACATTTATCCTCTTCTACAACGGCATGCCGGTATTGTAATGCCGCTATCCGCGCATATACATCATCTATCTTAAGCTCTAAGGCCTTTGACCCGGAATGGCAATCCCTGCAGCCGCCTGAGCCTCCATTTCTGCTCCAAGACAAGTCGCCTGGCGCCGCCGGTAGTAAAAACCATATAAAAACAACTACCGCAAGGACCAAAAGGGCTGATGAAAGGATGTGCTTACCCATGACTAAAAGTCCTCAGCCAACTGACCCTTTTGATCCGCCTTTGCAAACGGGTTTTTTTTGGAAAGGATGGATGGTATTGATTTGGTTAAGTTGAATGTATTGTCCGCATTATCTACAGCAGTAAGTGAAAATGCCATTGAATTTATATCAAATTCTGCTTCCACGGAGTATTCCACTTTTGGCGGAAACTCACCTGCCCCTTCAATTGTCTTTACAGACTTGCCTTCTCTATCAAGTATGGATAATTTCCATGATTTTATATCATCATCAGGGCTATGCTCAAAAGTAAACAACACCTTATCTTCTATCTTATCCATATCAACTTTTATAACAGGCGGGCTGTTCTTTACCTTTAGACTGTCGGTCACAACAGTTTCATTCCCTGCCATATCTTTTACTGTAAACCTGTATGTATATTTTCCATCTGATACCTGAACGAGTTTATCTGTTTCACCCCTCCAGATGAGTCCTTTGGGCAGTTTGCCGTATCCCTTATCACCCCTCAGCCTCTTCCCTTCTTTATCAAGTATTTCTATTTCCCATTCATCAACCTCATCAAAACTCAAAAGCCTGGGGGTGAATATTATATAACCCCTTCTCTGGGAGGCAAAAATTTTACTACTAACCGTCAAGCTAACCTTTGGCGGCGTGCTGTCAACAATTACTTTCCCTACGGCGCCAAATGGAAATAACGACATCGCCTCATCTCTTGCAACCACATCTACAGGATATACCCCTTCCTGAAGGGGTGCAGTCACAACCCCTTCATATTCCCCATCCTCTCCTTTGACAAGGCTTATTTCTGCGCCATCAACTACAGCCTTTACCTCTTTTGGCTCCTCTTTGATAGACACTACCTTTACTCTTAACCCAACCCTTGCCCCACCCTTTGCTACAGTAGGGAATGTATCCGCCTTTTCTATCTCAAACGGACTTAGCCCCGTCTCTTTTATAAAAAACTGGGCTGCTATACCCTTTACAAGATCCTTTGCAACCCTTGAGCTTAAGACATCAACCGATGTTATAAGACCCAATCCAAGAATACCAACAAAATCCCGTTCTGTGTAAGAAATGGTGTCTGCCCATATTACGTTGCCGTCAATGGTATTAACCAAACGGGCTGTCACCGCCACAGTCATCCTGCCATTTGCGTCAGAGAACTGGTTTATCGAACCAACCAGCACAGCATCAACCCCAAGAACTTTTCCCATTTCTCTTACAGCCAGCCTTGTTACGCCGCCGGTATAACGGATCCTCCTCTTTGCAAGAAATTCCTCAACAGCGCCGTCCATGGTTATAAACACCAATCCTTTGCCTCTCAATTCCTTTTTTATAAGCTCGGTAATAGTCTTTGTGGCAACAGGGTTATCGCTAAGATTTTCAAACGGCAGGATAGAGACATCCTTTAAAATAATAGGCTGGCTTGAGTTATTATTAAGCCCATTACCTATTGCCGCAATTGGAGGAATGGCAAAAACAAAAAGACAGGAGATGGAAGACAGAAGACAGTATAAGAAGATTCTTATTCTTGATTTTTGCCCCGCATGGAATACTGGGGTTATTTTTAACTTTCTTTGTCTGTTCATAACTCCATCCTCCTGATTTTCAAAGCTAAGGCGCATTAAGACACAGCAACAAATCGCTACAATAGGGTATCCAGCGCGCTCTTCACTGCCTTCCTTGTCAACTCGCTTCTGTCTACTTCCTCAATACCTATCAACTTTCTCAAAACACTCCTGCCTGTCTCGGTGGTCTTTGCCTGCCATAGGATTATACTTGAACCTGTATCAATCATCCTGACGCCAATTGACACAACACCCCCACCACCGCCACCAGCGCCTGAATACTCATCTACACTCCCAAGTATTACAGCCTGCACACTCAATTTTTCTCCAATCAGTTTTAACGTCTCCTTATCTACCGGCACAGCCCTGCCTTCTTCAACGCCAGCCTCTCTGAATATTACACTAAGAGCCTTTGTAACCTCGCCCTGCTCTACTACCTCAAAGACCCCCCTGGACATAAGGTCTACAATCAAAGTGTTTCTTATCTTTTCACCAGCATACCTGTCATCACTAAGATTATTGAACGGCAGCACCGCTATTTTCTTTATGTATGAAAAGTTGGCTGTCGGATTAATATATCTTATCGTAGACCCGCAGCCTCCAATAAAGATAAGAAAAAATAAAACCACACCCCCCGTTTTCACACAACTATTATACATTATTCCTCCTTTTATGCAAGGTTTTTTTATACTGTTATTAATATCCCGCCCTCTCGCCTATAGCCTCAATGATGCACTCGCAAAAACAGAGTCAGTATGGTCATTCGTTACATTATCTGTTTTTGTGCCGCTATAGCCAACACGTAGGCTAAGCCTTGAAACCGGCGTCCAACTAATATCAGCCCCCCTGTTTATAACATCCCCTGAAATACCATATCTTGCGCTGGTCTGTATATTCCTGGACGGAAGCCATGTAATGTTATAGGTTTGCGAACTGGTTGGTTCTATGCCTATTGAAGCTGAAAGATATATATTCCTTGTTGGTGTATATGAAATGACCGTATTGAGCGACTGGCTGCTGGAATCTGTCTCTTTCCCCGCGGTTTCAGTAGTGCTGCCTGAGGTTCCACCATTTACAATTATAGTCATGGACCTCCATGGAATAAGATTCAGATTTCCGTAAGAATTTATAGAGTTTGTCTTAGAGTTTGCCTTAATGTCCTTTGTTTCGCCCACACTGCTTCCAAAACCAAGGTCAACACCTTTATAAAGATTCATAAATACATTGCCGCTTATTGAATTGGTCTTTGAATATGTTTCTCCGCCTGTTAATGCCTCACTGTAACCATAATTCAGGCTTGCATTTAATGCCGGAAGCGGACTTGACGAGAAGGACAGGGAATAACTGTCTTCGCCGGTTTCTGTTGAACCGGTCGTTGAATTTGAACTCACCTTTGATGTGCTGTAACTTGTAGAAAGATTAAGATACTGAGGCACAACAACAGAATTCAGCCCTACCCCTTGGCCTATACTAGTTGTATCAGTGTCATTGAAGCTCTGGGTAGAGTGGTCATAGCTAAGATTATAACTCATGTTCAGCCGTGTAAGCGGCGAAAATGAAAGACCAAAACCGCCAAAATCTCTGATTGTAGTAAAGCTAACTATCTCTGTCGGCGTTGAAGTAAGATGCCCTATGGCCTCAATCTCGGTCACATTTATTGCCCCCGCTCCGGCAGGGAATTTGGTGTTTACAACCTTAAAAAATAGGGCGCTGGTCTCTGAAAAGTTAAAGACAATTCCCGTTCCTGCCAACCCCCCCGGGCTGCTGATTGCTGGCTCATAAGATACTGTTGGAACCGTTGATGTCCAGTTTGTCCCGTCGCTGCTTGTATATAATTGCAAGCCAAATTGATCATTATCAACATAGGTTTTAATATTTGGATCTGCTGTGTTTATGTAAAGATGTATCTTAAACACAGATTGAGATGTTGTAAATCTGATGCCTATGTTTCTATCTAAACCATTCAGGTCTATCCCTGCGGATGAGGTCGTACTATTGTCTATCAATGCAGGCGTACTGACAAGGGGGTCAACAGTAGGTGTAATATCTAAAGCAAACAGGCCCTCAGATGCCGTACGCTCTTTGTCTAATCTTTGAGGCCCGCCCAGACTTTTAGTTGTTGTTTCCGACTGACTATGGCCCATATTTGCATTTGTATTTATCTTCTTATCCCAAAATGACCTGACAAGACCTGCTGACACAAGGTGTGATTGAGTCTCGTTTTTGGTTTTGCCGACTCTATCTATTATAATAGGGTCTGAAAATGAATAATTCAGGTTAGTTGCTGTTTCAAGAAAACTAAAACCATAAGTTGTATTAAAACCCTGATTGATGGACACAGTATCTAATTTATGAGGGTCGAGGTAATCGTTATTTTTTGCCTGATTATAAAAAAGCGAGACAGAAGGCCATCTGTCGCCAGGGAGGGTAAAAGAGGCATTCATATTGGAGATTGAAATAGGGTCCCCGCCAGGAGGCACAGTCTCATTTCTCGTATAACCGAGGGATAGATAATATAATTCAACGGCAGGCGGTGTATAGTTTAGAAAAAACATCGGAAATGTGTCCGATGTCTCTTTTCCATTTACAATAAATTTCGACAACCGCACATCGGCCAAAATCATTATTGTGGAGGTCGGGGCATGGCTCAGGCCAAATGTATAACTTTCATTATAGCTGGAACTTTCAGTAGTCTTACCGCCGCTGGATGTAGTAGTCTTTTGATAACTCATATCTGCTCTGGCATCTATAGCAAATACAGCATTTGGTCTCACAAGGCTTATAAGCGCTATTACAAAGAAAAGTAAGGCAGTTAGACCTGCTCCGCAAGACCCTTTTCCTATATTATAAGTAGAGACGCCCCGCCGGGGCGTCTCTACGGAGTTCATGTCATTTTTCAAGCAATAGCGCCCCATATGGACTCTTTCCAACAAAGAGTTTTTTTAACACCCTTTCCCCTATCGGGTCAAGAAGAGAGACTGTATTATCTCCATAATTTGTTACATAAAGGCGGTTTCTTTTTTCATCGCCCGCAAGCCCTGTCGGCATTATTCCAACCGGTATAGTCCTTGTAACAACATCCTGAGAGTTAAAAAATGTAAGTGTATTTGCAGCGGTATTTGCAACAAAAAGTCTCTTGCTGAATCCCTGCATACCCCTTTTAGGAGGGCCTTCAACAGACATGGTTGCAACCACTTTTCTTAAAGAAGGGGAGATAATGCTTATCCTGTTAGATCCCTCGTTAAAGACATATATCTTATCTTTGCCGACATTATCTTTGCCGACAAAAACACCTGTCGGCCTGTTATCCACTGTAATATTGGCAACCAGTGTGTCATCAATAGCGTTTATGATGCTTAGATTGTTTGACCTCTCGTTTGTCACATAAACTTCCTTCCTGACAGCGTCCGCAGCAATGGCTGAAGGGCCTATCCCAACAGCAACGCTCTTTAATGTGCGCTTTGCTACAGTACTCACCACTGTAACATCATTGGATATCCGGTTTGCAATATAAAGTTTGCCTTCAATTAAATTGTTATCATCAGGTATAATTACTATATCTACCGGTAATATTCCTGCTGTCAGATAGATTGTATCCAGCACAGAAAACCGGGTTACATCCACTACAGATATATTCCTTGAAGCGGAATTTACAACATAAAGCCTGTCCTGTGTGGCATTTAATGCCATACCCATTGGTCTGTCGCCAACTGTTACCGCGCCTATAACCCTTTCAAGGCTTCTGTCTATTATGGATATATAGTTTGATGCGCTATTTGATATAAACAAGAGCAGATCTCTTGCCGAAGGTATCTGTGTTTCTATTTCTATAGATGGCTGAAAAATATGCCCTTTTTCAATAGATTTCTCGATGTCCCATACAAGAGAAACTGCTGAGATCTCCTTTCTTTGCAACCTGATATTCGATTTTATCACAACCTCTCCATCAGGCTGAGAAAGGGCAAGGCTTACATGACCATCTCTCCCCATAACAGATGCCCTTGAAATGATTAGTTTCAGACCTTTATACTGACCAGGCTCTACGGCCGCTTCTTTTAGGAGTATCTGCCTGTCAATCAAACCAGTGGACATTATGTCAATCGGACCATCTATCAGATTTATCCATCTGTTGTCTTCTGTCTGAAGTTTAATTTCAGATATTGTGAAGGCTATATTCGGAGGGGCAAGCGATGTTGAGTGCATATAAAGAAGAAGCCTTGCAGCGGAAGACGATGATGATAGTGGTGTTGAGGTATCTATCAGCCATTTCTCGCAAGAGATAAATAGCAAAGAAGACAGAAACAGAAGAAGAAAAAGATATATCCTTTTGAAGGTCACACAAACCTCGCTTAAAAGATTAGGTTGGCTGCCTCAACTGAATTAAGAGTTGTTATATTAGTTCTAAACCTGATATTAACAAGCTGATTTTGTAGGCTCAGATTTTATTCTTTTATCATATCTAAAAAATACATTGCAAGAAAAATATTGAGGAAGGTTGTTGACTATTGACAAGGCCGGTTAGTTATTGTAGATTTTTTACCGGGAGATTTCTGAGGACATGGCAGGCAGGCTATGTATCAAAAGAGTCTGCGCCTGCTTGCGCAAGCAGGCGCAGACTTAATCTTAATGCGCAAGAAGAAAGAGGCTTCCGATTAGGAAGGCCCCTTACAGTTGCAAAGCTTACGCAAATGGCCAAGCATTTCCTTTATCTCTTGCTCGCTAAGCGTCTTGCCCCAGGGCGGCATGAGGGCCGCCTTGTTCACTGATATGCCGCCGCCTGTTATGGCATTAATAATATCTGTATCGCTCAGCTTACCCATATCCTCAGGGCTTGCATGGTTTCTGGGCGTAACCGACATCTCAGGCAGGTCTAAGCCAAATGGCTTTGGATTTGCGTTTGGACCTGTGCCTTTGCCGTCCTTGCCATGACATTGCACACAGTAGAATTGGTAATTTTCCTCAGTGCTTGCGGCAAATACTGTGCCTTTTGCTATAAACGCCGTTGCGCATATTAAAAATAGCCCTATAAAAACTGACTTCTTCATTATTTTTATTCCTCCCTTCTAAATTTGTAGTCAAGGCCTCTTTCTGCATATCACGAATAGGCAGGGCAAGCAACCTGTCATTACCGCTACCTACTACCTCGGGCCGGTTACAAACCCGGCTAACGCCTTCATTTCCTCGTCAGGTATAATGCCCGCAAAATTAGGCATCCTCCTTACAGGCTTGAAGAGCTTGATATCTTTAAGATAGGCATATACCCAGGCTCCATTAAGTCTTTTGTCGGCCTCAGAAAGATCAGGCCCGGTTACGCCGCCTTGCTTCTTTCCCCCTGCCTTAACAGGAAGAATATGGCAGGCTATGCAGCCGTATTGCTTGATAAATAGGTTCTTAGCCTTCGCTCCCCCTTTTTCTTCCACTGACCCTGGTACCACCTCTTTGGCTGTCAGTGTCATAAGATAATCTCCCACCTCTTGAGCCTCAGCCTTTGAAAGGGCAGGATGTTGAATGGTATTTTTCTCTGATACAGAGTTATACGCCATAAGGCGGATAATAACCGGTTTTTCCAGCCATTCCACAAGCCATGCCTTTTTGAACTTACTTCCTGCGTACCATAATTCAACCCCTTTTTGCTTAAGCTTGTCTTCAAAGGTCTTTTCCGTTGCAGGGCCTTCTGTCTGATGGCAGCCGCCGCAACCTTTGGAGGCAAATGTGCCTTTGCCATCGGCCAAACTAATACCCTTTGAGAGGGTAATTAAAAAAACAGCTAAAACCACTGCTGCTGCCAAACTACCAATCCTTGATACACTCATTTCTGAAACCTCCTTTTCTTTTTTTATCTCACTGTTGCTACCAAGCTACCAATCCTTCTATATATCTCCATCCATGGAACCTCCTTTTCTTTTTTTAGCTATATATCCCAACTGCAAAAGTTTGTCAAGGATTTTTTTTGGCAATTTTTTTGGCAATTTTTTGGCAATAAATAAAAGAAACCTGTTAGCTAAAATTTAAAAGTGCACTGCCTTAAGTTTTAAAAGTGCACTTTCTTTATATCTTCGGCCCTGACCTGTTGTTCCCCCACAAGTTTGTTTCGACACCAGAACCGGATTTTGGCCATATGATGTTTGAGGTCA
>JAUYHF010000052.1 GCA_030690165.1 Deltaproteobacteria bacterium
TCCTTTGCCAGTTCATCTTTGTATCTCTGCACAAGACATCCTGTAACAATCAAAAGCCTACATCTGCCTTTTTCCTTATACTGCGCAAGCCGCAGTATAGCCTCGATGCTTTCCTCCTTTGCATCGCCGATAAAACCGCAGGTGTTGACAATCAGTATATCGGCATCTTCTTCATTAGCCGTCAACTCAAAGTTATCCTGCCTGAGGATTCCCAGCATTACCTCAGAGTCCACAAGATTCTTCGGACAGCCGAGGCTGGTGAGGCATATTTTGTCATGGTGTTGAGACATAGTTTGCAGGTATTGTGCGGTTGTTTATCTTGAGTTAAACTGACATGACAAACTGTTCTATGGAGTTGACCTTTTTGATAAGCTCTTCTGGGCTCTTATGTGTCTGGATATCTTTTTTGAGTTCTTCTAAACGATACTCAATATCCAGTTTAACTTTTTCCTCCAGAAACGAACGCTTGAATTCTTCGGAAGATAGCTGTTGTTTAAAGTATTTCTCTGCAATATTCATTTTTCACCTCTCCGTGATTTTCTAATAGACTTTGCCCTCTCAATCTCGCTATTAGGGGTCATATTGTGTTCATGCTCGTCAGTCCCTCATATTCACACACTGCAAACTAACCCCCAAATCCTTTGTCTTAAGAATTTGGATTACTTCCTGCAGGTCGTCTATCTTTTTGCCTGTTACCCTTACCTGGTCATCCATTATCTGCGCCTGAACCTTAAGCCCTGATTTTTTAATCGCCTCTACAACCTCTTTTGCCTTTTCCTTTTGAATACCCTGAAGGATCTTTATCACCTGTCTTTTCAGCCCGCCGGATGCGTCTTCAACCTTTCCGTATTCCAGCGACTTTAGCGAGATTCCCCTTTTTACAAATTTGCCCTGCAGGAGGTCTACTATAGTATTCAGCCTGTTATCACTATCGCCGACAATAGTTATCTCCTCTTTCTTTTCCCATTTTATTTCGCTTTTACTCCCTTTAAAGTCATAACGTTGACTTATCTCCTTGACGGCCTGATTTACGGCATTATCAACCTCCTGCATATCTACCTTTGAAACGATGTCAAATGACGGCATGTGTTCCTCCTTATTTTACCACTTTTACCCCTTCAGGAATCTTGAATTTAAATATGCTGCCTGATAGAGATTGGTTTGTTTTTATCTTTTCAAATATTACCTTTGTTTCATTGCCGAGCATGTCATAGGCTATGGTCCTTATCACTAAAAATGTTTTTTTATCCACTGCAATATATAATTTTTGGAGATTTGGCTGTGCTGTCTTTGGATTCAGTTTTAAAAGATGCGCATTATTGTCTCCTTCTGCCAGCTCTATTGTAAAATCCTTTTTTAGATTCCCCATGCCCGCCAGAAAATTGTTCGATATGGATGTCCCGTTGTCCAGAGCATTTCCTACCATAACCTGTCCAATATCCTGCTGATATATCCAGATGGTCATGCCGTCGCTTACGATAATATCCTTGCCCGGAGATTTGTATTCCCATTTCATCATGCCGGGCTTTTTAAAATACACAACCCCCTCTGCCTTCTGAGTTTCTTTTATTGAGGCAGATGTTGTGAATTGGGTAAAGTTTGCCTGAATGTCCTGAATGCCGTCGTAGGTCTTCTGAACCTTTGCAATGATGGCATTGAGGTCATCGGCATAGACGACAGTAGACAGTAGACAGTAGACAGTAAGCAGACTTAATATTTGAAATTTGAAATTTGAAATTTGAATTTTATTCACTCACTCCTCCTTCTTTTTTCACCAGCACCTCTCTGGGCCTGCTTCCTTGGGCAGGGCCGACAATGCCTTCTGCCTCCATCTTTTCTATTATCCGCGCAGCGGTGTTGTAGCCTATCCTCAGTCTTCTCTGGACGTACGATGTTGAAGCCTGCTGTAATTGGATAACGATTGCAACCGCCTCATCATATCTTTTGTTAAATTCTTCGCCAAGGTCGTCATTTCCATATTCCTTTTCCTCAACCCTTGCTTCAGATATAGCCTTATCGTATGCGGGTTTGCCCTGCTTCTTGAGAAAATCCGTAACCCTCTTAATCTCCGCCTCTGAGACATAGGCGCCGTGTATCCTCTTAAGCCTTGATGAGCCTGGGGGGAGGAAAAGCATATCGCCATCGCCGAGGAGCGTTTCCGCGCCGCCTGTGTCAAGGATTGTTCTGGAATCTGTCCGTGAGGCAACCTGAAGCGACAGTCTGGCAGGAAAATTTGCTTTGATTAAGCCTGTTATGACATCAACAGACGGCCTCTGGGTTGCAACAAGAAGATGTATGCCTGCTGCGCGGGCCATCTGCGAGAGCCTTACAAGGGATTCTTCAACATCTTTACCGGAGGCCATCATCAAATCAGAAAGTTCATCTATCACCACTACGATGAATGGAAGCCTGCGGTGAATTTCTTTATCCTCGTCTCTTGTCCCCTCTTCCTCAAAAAGCTGATTGTATTTTTCAATGCTTTTTGTGCCTTTTTCTGCCATAAGTTTATATCTCTCGCCCATCTCATTCACCATGCCCCTTAATACAGACGCTGCCCTCTTTGGCTCAGTAACAACAGGGGTCAAAAGATGCGGTATGCCTTCGTATGCGGAAAGCTCCAGCATCTTTGGGTCTATCATCAAAAACCTCACATAATTGGGCGTTGCCTTGTAGAGCATGCTTATAATAATATCGTTGATCGTAACGCTTTTGCCGGCGCCTGTTGCGCCTGCCATTAAGAGATGGGGCATTAGCGCAAGGTCAGCGACAAACGGTGCGCCTGATATATCCTTTCCAAGGGCAAATGTAAGCTTTGAATGGCTCTTTGTGTATACCTGACTCTCCAGTATTTCTCTCAGATAAATTTTTTGTTTTGCTGCATTCGGCACCTCAATGCCGACAACAGCCTTTCCGGGAATCGGCGCAATTATGCGGATAGACGCAGCGCGCAGCGCCAGGGCAAGGTCATCAGAGAGATTTACGATGCTTGCCACCTTTACGCCTGCCGCCGGCTCAAACTCATACATGTTGACGACCGGGCCAGGCGTTACTGCAATGACCTGGCCTTCCACGCCGTAGTCCATAAGTTTTTTCTCAAGGATTTTAGAATTGGTGCGGAGAGCCTCCTCATCTAGAACATGAGCTTTTTCAGGTGGGGAGTCTAAAAAAGAGAGCGGAGGAAGCTGAAATTCTCCTATTGCCTTTAAAAATTCAAAGTGCTCCTGAGACGGTTCTTTTGGTTTTGGCTGTTTTCTGGGGGTAGGCGGCATAATAATAGTCGGGCGATCTGCCTTTTTAGCTTCCAGCCTTTGCCCCTTGACTCCTCTGGCTGGGGTGGATAAGTCGGATGACTCCTCACCGATAGGTTCATCTTTTTCTTCGGTCTCCTGTGACCGCCTCTTTTGTAAAACAGATTGATAGATATTATAACCTTTGCCGGCCATATCCACCAAAGATATGCCTGTGGCAAATATTGTAGAACAGATAAACATGGCTGTAAGGACAATGAGTGTGCCTGTATAACTCAGATAGTCCCACAGGAAAAGACATATATATTTACCGAGAATGCCGCCGCTCAACGTATCGTTTCCCACAAGGCTGCTTAGAAGCCCTGAGAACGACGCAAGAAGAAAGAATAAACTGATTGGGATTAACGCCCTGAAGTGGAATTCCCTTCTTATCAAAAACTCCAGCGCCAGGATTATAATAAGGACAGGGAATAAATAGGCTGAAAGGCCGACAATCTGGAATAAAACCCATGCTGCATATCCGCCTACAACCCCGCCCCAGTTGGACGAAACATTGGATGGGGAGTAAGAAAGAAGGCTGACAATAATAAATAATGAAACTGCAAGAAGGGCGATGCCAACAACCTCTTCTTTGAGACCTTTCTTTTTTTCTTTGGAATTAGCCATTTATATCTTTGGAAGTGTTATTCCTATCTGAGACTGATACTTGCCTTTTTTATCTTTGTAGGATATCTCTGGATCCTCATCGCTTTCAAAGAATAGAACCTGGGCAATGCCTTCATTTGCGTATATCTTTGCGGGCAGAGGCGTTGTGTTTGAAATCTCAAGGGTTACAAATCCCTCCCACTCCGGCTCAAATGGCGTTACATTGGTTATTATGCCGCATCTGGCGTATGTGGATTTGCCAACGCATATTGTCATGACATTGCGGGGGATCCTGAAATATTCCACGCTCCTTCCGAGGGCAAAAGAATTAGGCGGAATAACACAGACATCTCCTTTAAAATCTACAAAAGATTTGCTGTCAAACGCCTTGGGGTCAACAATAGCATTGTTCACATTGGTGAATATCTTGAATTCATCTGATATGCGGATATCGTAGCCATAAGATGAAACGCCATAAGATATGCGGCCTTCGCGCACCTGTTTTTCCTCAAACGGCTCAATCATTTTCGGATTATGTTCCACCGACTTTTTTCTAATCCATCTGTCATTTTTTATCATGTAAGTCAAGCCCCCCTTGATAAATTTGTTAGCGCAGAAAGATACCGTAAATTTATAAATAAGGCAAACGGAAAGGATAGGGGTTATACGCCAAGGTCTGTCTTAAACTCCATCAGTTTCATAATATCCCTTCTGGTGATTATGCCAATAAGTTTATCGCCGTCCATAACAAGAACCCTCCCTGTATCAAGGTCTATCATTCTTGAGAGGGCATCCATTGCATTGTCTTCAGGGCTGAGTATGGCATCAGGTGAAATTTTATTTATTACATCTCTTACAAGGGTTGTATCCCACTGCTCCTTCGGAACCAGCCGCACATTATTCAATGTAAGCATCCCAGTAATGCGCCCGTCGGACGAGACCGGAAAACCGACAAAATGGTAGCCAAAAAAATATTTTTCAACCACAGTTGTCAGAGTAGAATCTTCTGTTATTGTAACAACATTTCTGGTCATTGCGTCGCCGACCTTTATTCTCTCCAGGGTCTTTTTTACCAAAAGCTGCCGGTAGCTGGAGTCTGCCGTTTGCTGGAGGAACATGCCGATAAATATCATCCACAGGCCGCCAATAAAATTGCCCATGAATATTTGAAAAAAGCCGAAACCAATGAGCAGCGCCGCAAAACCTTTGCCAACCCGGCTTGCAATCTGTGTTGCCTTTTGAAGGTCTCCGGTCTTTTTCCACCAGAGGGCCCTTAAGACCCTTCCGCCGTCCAGTGGAAACCCGGGTATCATATTAAATATTACAAGGACCATGTTTATCATGGCAAGGTATTCAAATATGGCGGATAAAACCGGGTAAATGGAAAAGGCATTCGCAATCTGCATCAGAACCCAGAATATTGCTGCAAGCACGATGCTTGCAGCAGGGCCTGCAACAGCTATCTTTAATTCCGTTATCGGGTCATCAGGTTCTTTTGTCAATTTGGCAACTCCGCCGAATATAAAAAGCGTTATCTCCTTTATATCAAGCCCGAGCTTGTTGGATGTATAAGAATGGGAAAGTTCGTGAATTAGGACGCACGCAAAAAGCAGGACGGCAGAGATAACCCCCATAAGGATATAGGTAAATGTCCCGAGGCCGGGGATGATAAGTGGGAAATAGCCCTGGGCAAGGCTCCATGCAACAAGGCCAAATACAATAAACCATGTATAGTCCAGAGAAATCTGGACGCCCAAAATCTTAAATAATTTTACGCCTCGTCCCATAATAGTGTCAAAGAGTCATAGAGTCATAGAGTTAGAGTGTTAGAATATCAAAAAGGTCTTAGGTTTGCAACCGTTATACGGAGAGGGGAGGGGTAAGAAGACCCAGAGTTTCAGGAAGGCCAAACATTATATTCATATTCTGGACAGCCTGGCCCGATGCTCCCTTGACAAGGTTATCAATGGCTGTAATGACAATAAGGCGGCCTGTCCGTTCGTCTATCTTTAATCCTATGTCACAGAAATTAGACCCCTTTACCTGAGATATATTTGGAAACACCCCTTCAGACATAATGCGGACAAAGAACTCACCTTTGTAATATTTTTTATAGATATTCAAAATATTTTTCTGACTTGTGACTTGTGCGTATATCGTGCTTAAGATGCCTCTGTTAACCGGCAGAAGATGCGGGACAAATGTTACCTTTATATCCATGCCGGCAATAATGCCCAGCTCTTGCTCAATCTCAGGCGTATGGCGGTGTTCTCCTACCTTATATGCCTTAAACCCTTCATTTATCTCTGCAAATGATGTGTCCTGAGATGCTGTTTTTCCAGCGCCGGAAACGCCGCTCTTTGAATCTATTATAATTGTGTTGGTATCTATGATGCCTGCCTTTAAAATGGGCGCAAGGCCAAGGATGGCCCCTGTTGGATAACAGCCTGGGTTTGCAATCAGAGCTGCATTCTTTATCTTGCCCCTATAAAGTTCAGGAAGGCCATACACCGCCTTTTTTAACAAACCCTCGGCAATATGATGCTTCCCATACCATGCCTCATAAATATTTGCATTCTTCAGGCGGAAATCTGCGCTTAAGTCTATAACCCTTTTCCCCTTCTTTAAAAGATCCGGCGCTATTTCCATGGATGCATGATGGGGAAGGGCTGAAAAGATAATATCTGCCTTTGAATATGCGCGGAAGTTTGCAGGGTCTTCAAATGTTAGATTTAAAATACTGTTCAGACCAGGGAAGACCTCTTCAACCCTGCATCCCTTGTGCTGCCGTGAAGTTATAGTTGTTACTTGAACAGCAGGATGGTTTCCCAGAATCCTTAAAAGTTCAAATCCGGTATAACCGCTTCCGCCAAGTATTGCAGCCTTTATCATCATCTTCCTTTCTATAAGCTGCGGTTTTTATCCACCGCTCCTACTTACCTATAAACAAAAAAGGGAAGGCCGAAAGGCCTTCCCTTTTGAAAACATTCAGCCGGTTCATTATTATCTCTTTGAGAACTGGAATCTCTTTCTCGCGCCTTTCTGGCCGTATTTCTTTCTTTCTTTCATCCTCGGATCCCTGGTAACATAGCCGGCCTTTTTGAGCGTCAGCCTCGTCGCAGGATCTTCTTCTAAAAGCGCCCTTGTAATACCGTGTCTGATTGCGCCTGCCTGGCCGGATATACCGCCTCCGTATACATTCGCATAGACATCAAATTTAGTTAAACTCTTTGTTGCTTCAAGAGGCTGTTTAACAATCATCTTGAGGGTTTCGCTGCTAAAATAATTATCCATCGGTTCATCGTTTATTATTATCTTGCCGCTTCCCAACATCAGCCGAACCCGCGCTATGGATGTCTTTCTTCTTCCCACTGTCTGGTGAGTTACCTCTGCCATGAATTACTCCTTCCTATATTGATAGTTTCTCAGGTATTTGGGCCTGATGCGGATGATTGTTTCCGCTGTAGACTTTGAGCTTCTTTATCATATCCCGGCCGAGGCTTCCTTTTGGAAGCATACCCCATACTGCTTTATATACTATATCTTCCGGTTTTCTGGCCAGACGTTTTTCCAAAGGTTCTGCCTTTAATCCGTTTGGATACATACTGTGGTGATAGTATGTTTTATCAGTGAGTTTTTTGCCGGTTACCGCTACCTTTTCAGCATTTACCACTATCACAAAGTCTCCTATATCCATAAATGTCGTATAAGTGGGTTTATGCTTCCCCTTAAGCACTGTAGCTATGCGCGAGGCCATCCTGCCAAGTATTTTGTCTTTGGCATCTACAACATACCACTTGATTTTGTCCTGTGATCTTACAAATTCAGTCTTCATAATAATTGCCCCTAATTTTTATCAATAGAATTTTGAATAATCTAATCTAAAGATTTTTCGGTCTTTTGTCAAGGTTTATTTGGTTTTTGTGGTTTTTTTATTTTTATACAACTATTTTCATACCCCTGCTATTTCTTGTTTTTAGACACTAAGTTTGACACCTTCACCCCCCACAAGCCTTATGATGTTTATCAGATTGTTGGTCATTAAATTTCTCCAGGACAGCTAACAAGTTAGTATACAGTTTCCTCCTTTTACCAATTTCCATCATGGAGGTCAACAGTAATTTGCATTATTATTGACAAATGGATATAATTTCCTAACTTGTTAATATTACAAATTGGATGATAGACAGAAATCAGGGGAGTTAACCCATGCCCGCTTTTGCAGTAAGCGAAGAGAAAAACCGATGGCTTAAGGATAAGATGGAATCCTTCGGTGTCCGGAATGAGGATATTATAGAGAAATTTATACGCTCCTCAGGCAAGGGCGGTCAAAAGGTTAACAAGACCTCTACCTGCGTGTATATAAAGCACATGCCTACAGGCATAGAAATCAAGTGCATGAAAGACAGAAGCCAGTCTATAAATCGCTTTCTTGCAAGGCGGGAGCTTGTTGAGAGGATTGAAAGATTATCAGGAAAACTTACTAATGAAGATATAAAAATGCTTAAAGCAAAAAAACAGAAGTTAAAGAGACAGAAGAGGGCTGGATTGAAGTATAAAGCTGCGATTCTGCCACAAGGGGATTTTATAAATTCTAATGAAGGTAAAGGTAAAACCTGAGGATTTTATAGTAGAGGAATTAATATGCAATTCTACACGCAATATTTCTTGATTGTTGCCGCTATCTGGGGGGTTGTAGCCATGTCCTTACTTTTGACAGCATGGTGGTGCGCCCATCAAAGCTACTGTAAGTGGCACAGACGCCTGATGCTATTTTTAACTATTGGCGCATGGCTTTTCATCATAAACTATATGATGATTAGATACTATCTACCAGGCAGCGCCCCTCCTGTTATACCCAGACATCTTATCTTATGGTTTGCCATCCACGGTACAATGGGTATGCTTCTTCTTATATTAGTTACGCTTGTTGTGTGGTCTCGTGTTAGCCAGGGACGGTGGTTTTGTAATCTTCATCAGCATCTGAACCGCCGCCATATACTCTATGGGCGTATACTTGTCGTGGTATGGACATTGACCCATATTGTAGGGATGGTCAACTACTGGCTGTTGAATTGATTTATTTTTTGAACCTTGCGCCTTTTTTAAAACTACTGCATTACCGATAATCCTTCCAACGAGGTCTTTTAATAAAAACCTTGCCAATAATCCTGGAAAGATTTACAATTCCCAGATACCCGGCAAAACTGAAACCTACCTATGAACAAGATAATCATCAAAGGCGCCAAAGAGCATAATCTTAAAAATATTGACCTTGAAATACCAAGGGATAAGCTTGTCGTTATTACAGGCGTAAGCGGTTCCGGCAAGTCTACCCTTGCCTTTGACACTATATATGCAGAGGGTCAGAGGCGGTATGTGGAAAGCCTTTCAGCGTATGCAAGGCAGTTTTTAGAGCAGATGGAAAAGCCTGATGTGGAATCAATCGAAGGGCTTTCCCCTGCCATATCCATTGAGCAAAAGACCACCAGCAAAAACCCGCGCTCAACTGTCGGCACCGTTACCGAGATATATGATTATCTGAGGCTTTTATTTGCAAGGGTCGGCAGGCCGTATTGCTACAACTGCGGAAAACAGATCTCTGCCCAGACCATTCAGCAGATGGTTGACAGGGTAATGGAACTGCCTCAGGATACAAAGATAGTCCTCTCTTCACCAATGATAAGGGGGAGAAAAGGGGAATATAAAAAGGAACTGGAGCAGCTGAGAAAGGACGGCTATACCAGGGTAAAGATAGATGGAGAGATGAAGGATTTGAGCGAAGATATTGTCCTTGATAAAAAGAAAAAGCACAATATAGATGTTGTCATAGACAGGCTTGTAATAAAACCCGGGATTGTAAAGAGGCTTGCCGATTCATTTGAGATTGCTGTAAGACTATCAGATGGGATTGCAAAGGTGGAGCGGGTGCCCACCGAAAGTGGGCGCGGCAAGGGAGGAGGGGAGGGGGAGATTTTATTTAATGAAAAACTTGCCTGTGTTGACTGCGGCATAAGCTATCCTGAACTTACCCCGGCCATGTTTTCATTTAACAGTCCGCACGGCGCATGTCCGGAGTGCAACGGCCTTGGGGGAAAGCTCTATTTTGACCCTGAACTCGTTGTCCCTAATAAGGAGATTTCTTTGAGGGAAGGGGCAATAGCGCCATGGGGAAGGAAGTCCTCTGTATATTTTCATCAGATGATTGATGCGCTTTCAAGGCATTTCAAATTTGATATCTATACGCCGTTTAAGGGATTGTCCAAAAAGGTTCAGGATCTTCTTCTTTACGGCTCCGGCGATGAGGATGTGGAATTTTATTATGAAAAGGCCGACCGTCGCTATTATTATAAAAAGCCGTTTGAAGGCGTCTTAAAGAATCTTGAGAGAAGGTATTATGAGACAGATTCCTTTGATGTAAGGGATGAATTGACACGGTATATGAACACACAGCCGTGCCCTGTATGCAATGGCTCAAGACTTAAAAAAGAGTCCATGTTTGTAAAGATTGACGATTCTTCAATATATGATGTTACGCAGATGTCAATAAAGGAGGCGCACAAATTTTTCAAAGGGTTGAAATTCGGCAAAACAGAAGAGGAGATTGCCAGAAGGGTTTTAAAGGAGATAGCAGAGAGGCTTGGATTTTTGATAAATGTGGGTCTTGACTATCTCACGCTGGAGAGGTCTGCGGCAACGTTATCAGGCGGCGAGGGGCAGAGGATCAGGCTTGCAACCCAGATAGGCTCAAGCCTTGTCGGTGTTTTATATATACTTGACGAGCCTTCTATCGGCCTTCATCAGAAGGATAATAAGAGGCTTCTTGATTCGTTAAAAAGGCTCAGGGATATTGGAAATACTGTTTTGGTTGTTGAGCACGATGAGGAAACTATTCTCTCTGCCGACCATGTGATTGATATGGGGCCGGGCGCGGGAGAGTTGGGAGGCCTGGTTGTTGCAGCAGGCACGCCCCTTGAGATTATGCAGAATAAGAAGTCTTTGACAGGGAGGTATTTAAACAGGGAGCTTCAGATACCAGTGCCTTCGGAGAGGAGAAGACCGGATGGAAGGTTTCTGACCATAAAGGGTGGGAAGGCGAATAATCTTAAAAATATCACAGTCAAAATTCCCATTGGTCTCATAACATGCGTTACAGGCGTGTCCGGTTCAGGAAAGAGCACATTGGTTGTGGATACATTATACAAGGCCCTTGCCCAGAGGCTTTATCATTCAAAAGAGAGGGCAGGAGAGGTTGAAAATATACTCGGCCTTGAGTTTATAGACAAGGTGATTGACATTGACCAGTCGCCGATAGGCAGGACGCCCCGTTCAAACCCTGCCACATACACAGGGCTTTTTACGCCGGTAAGGGATTTATTTGCGCAGCTCCCTGAGGCGAGGATGCGCGGTTATAAGCCCGGCAGATTCAGCTTTAATGTAAAGGGCGGAAGGTGCGAGGCATGTGAAGGCGACGGCCTTATAAAAGTTGAGATGCACTTTCTCCCGGATGTCTATGTTACCTGTGAAGTATGCAGCGGTAAAAGATACAACCGTGAAACGCTGGATATTAAATACAAGGGTAAAAGCATAGCCGGTGTCCTTGATATGACGGTTGCAGAGGCGCTCGGCTTTTTTGAAAATGTCCCTCCGGTAAAGGACAAACTTCAGACCCTCTCCGATGTCGGCCTTGGTTATATAAAGCTTGGCCAGTCAGCAACAACCCTGTCAGGCGGCGAGGCCCAGAGGATAAAGATATCAAAGGAACTTTCCAAAAGGGCGACAGGCAGAACAATCTATATCCTTGACGAGCCCACAACAGGGCTCCATTTTGCGGATATACAGAGGCTTCTGGATGTTTTGCAGGAACTCCGGTCTGCGGGAAATACCATAGTGATAATTGAGCATAATCTTGATGTCTTAAAGACCGCTGATTACATTATCGACCTTGGCCCTGAAGGCGGAGACGAAGGGGGCAGGGTTATTGCCGCAGGAACGCCTGAAGAGGTGGCAGAGACAGAGGGTTCTTATACAGGTCAATTTTTGGAAAAGGTTTTGGACAGCCGCTTGAAGGCTGCGGTAGGTTAATAAAATCAATCAGCCTTAATTTATGATCTACAAATCCAGGACAGCCTTCAGGGCAACGGTTATAGGACTTGCCGGCAATATCTTTCTGTTCATATTAAAGTTTATTGCAGCCGTTCTATCAGGCAGCCTTGCCCTCATATCAGATGCAATAAATTCCCTTACAGACATTGTGGCGTCAATAGCTATATTTATATGCGTAAAGGTTTCCGGCAAAGAGGCTGATGAGGGTCATCCATTCGGCCATCACAGGGCAGAGCCTATAGCAGGGCTTATTGTCGCAATACTTGCTGGTGTGCTTGGTTTTGAGATTATAAGGATTTCTGTGGAAAGGCTGATTGCAGGTCAGATAATCTCTATCGGAGTTTTCCCTCTATCAGTTACTATAATAACAATGCTTATAAAGGGGATAATGGCTTGGTATTTTAAAAGGATTGGAGATTCAGTGAACAGCCCTGCCATAAGGGCAAGCGCATTTGATTCTTTGAATGATGTATTTGTATCTTTTGCCGTATTTATCGGTATCCTTGGCGCAAGACTGGGGTATTATCTTATGGACCCCATAGCCGGTTTTCTGGTAAGCCTCTGGATTATATATACAGGGTATAAAATAGGGGTTGAGAATATTGATTATCTCATGGGCAGATCGCCTGACAGCGCATTTATGGAACTTATAAAGAATGCGGTTAAAGATGCGCCAGGCGTAAAGTCTCTGAATAAAATCAGGGCTCATTATGTGGGGAATTTTATCCATGTTGAAATGCATATTGCAGTTGATAAAAACCTATCCACAGTTGAATCACACGCAATTGGAGAAAATGTTGAAAGTCTGGTAGAGAGATTTGACGCCATTGAAAAGGCCTTTGTGCATATAGACCCGGCGTAAAAGACAGTGAACAGTGAATAGTGAAAACAAAAATATTTATTACACATCATTTCCCACACCTATCGGCAGGATATATCTGGTGGCGACAGAAAAAGGTATATGCAAGGTGTCTTTAAATCCTGTCCCTGCAAGCTTTAAGCAGGGATCAAAATTCACAAGTATTATCAGAAACAATATGTATTTTAAGGTTATCAAAAATGAAATTTTGACATACCTTTCCGGCAAACCAGTATCGTTTAAAAAATATGCCGTGATTCATAATGGCACAGATTTTCAGAAAAAGGTCTGGGCCGCATTATCTCATATACCTTATGGCAAGGCCTTGACATATAAACAAGTTGCAGAAAAGATAGGCGCGCCGAATGCCTTCAGGGCAGTTGGTGGCGCATGCGGCGCAAATGAACTGCCGATTATTATACCTTGCCACAGGGTGGTGGCAAGCAACGGCGGTCTTGGCGGGTTCAGCAACGGGCTTAAGCTAAAAAGATTTTTATTGAGGTTGGAAGGGGTTGAGCTTTAGGAGGCGGTAGATAAAAACAGAAAACGTTTTGCGGTTCGTGCTTCTCTTCGTGTCGTCATATTCCAAAATGTTTTTTCAATTTTGTTACAAGTTTACGTTTCCTATACTCAAAGAAGGCATCAAAGTTATTTAGCTCTAAAAGTTTATAGTCTGATGGTATAAGATTTTCTTTCATAAACTCTCTTCGTTCTCTAATTGGTTTATCTTTCAAAAACTCAATTATTGTCATGGCTCCTTTATATGAATTGTCTTTACCTAATAATTCAAGGTTTGGAAGTAAATCTCTTTTTTCTTCTACCCAGTCAGTTATTGTTTCTTCGTTATCAATTCCGTTATTTCTTAAATTAGTGGGATTAAATCTACTTCTTGGATGAATATGGTCAACTTCGTATCTCCTAATTTTAAAGTCAACTGTTGGATAAATAAGAGAAAGTAAGAAGTAAGCATGTGGACTACCATGAACTGTTCCCACAACTAAATTTTCTAAGTCTTCCAATGTTAATTTCATTGTCTTACTGCCAGGAAGTTTAATATCTGTAAAGTTTTGATAATTGAGTGAAGTATCTTTTTCAAGTTGCTTTTTAATTTCAGTTCTAATTTTCTCTAACACTTGGTCTCCTTGTCCGCCAAAAATGCCATTTACTTGAGAAACTACATAATTGGACTTCCCCCGAATTTAAGGACACTAAGTTAGGTTAGGCTACCATAGATTCGAGCTCATAAGATACTGGAGAAAGATACCCCAGTGTTGAGTGACGTCTCTTTCGATT
>JAUYHF010000053.1 GCA_030690165.1 Deltaproteobacteria bacterium
AGGAGAAGGACAAGACCTATGGGTGTGTTCAGCGACAGAACGAGTATGGAAAGAATACTGTATGCTGTATTTACCTATGAAAACAAAAAGGAGGGAACTAATACCCCTTTCTTACTGACACATAATAATTGACATTACCGGCGCCAATTAGGCCTAACCCACCCTCACCTTAATCCTCTCCCTGAAGGAGAGGAAAAAAGAGGATAATTCTTCATTAGGGAGAAGGAAACCTCCCTCCCCTTCAAGGGGAGGGCCGGAGTGAGGATGGGTATAAAATATATTTTTTGGAACAAACTTTGCACATTTTAAGTAAATTATTACCCATATACTGGCTATTCAAAATTCTCTCTTTTATAAAAACCCAATAATTACAATAAGTTAGAGTATAAAATAATTTTGGAATGGGATTTGCATTGTATATAAAGAGACAAGGAAGATAGACAGGAGGCAATCCAGTGCAAAACAACAAAGGCAGAACAGTATTTGAAATGCTTCTGGCTCTTATCATTGTCGGCATACTTCTTATTGGCGCAATTACATACATCCAGAGGGCAACAAAGATTGTAAAGGAATATGCCCTTATAAGCGAGCTTGGCAATATAAGGACATCTGTTCTGCTTTATTTTGTCATAAACAGGAAATTTCCTGATAGCTTAAAACAGATGGTAAGTGAAAAGATAATACTGCCGTTTCAGGATACAGAGGCCATAAAAAAGATGGCAGGAAATGCAGGTGTTACCGTTCAGACAGGCACCATAATAATTGATAGGACATATCTGGAAAAGATAGCAATGGATAAAGACGGGAATATTACAGATCCCTTTGGGAATCCGTATAACTATGATGCAAGACTGGGCAAGATTTCAAGCTCAACGTTTAATTATGGGGGGTGGTAAAGACATTTTTTGTAGTTGCCCATTTATGGGCGAATTTAAAGACGCCGATAAATCGGCAAACTACAAGGCTTCAGCCTTGAAAAAATCAAATAAAAAAGGAGGAAAAACAAATGAAAAATCAAAAAGGTTTTACACTGATTGAACTGGTTATGGTCATATTGCTGCTCGGAATCCTTGCGGCAGTGGCTATACCAAGGTTCTGGGGCTTGGCTGCAGATGCGGACAGGGCTGCGGCACAGGGAGGTGTAGCCGGCATAAAAAGCGGGGGTACAATATATCACGCAAGTAGATTGGTTAATGGAGCCGACGTTTATCATGGCAATCCTTTGAGTAGCGATGTGGTAAGCGACATATATTCGTATACCGCCTCTGATACCCTAGCAAATACCTGTGCTGGTATTGCTGTTATGAGCCCCCAGCAATGGGGGGTGGGTACCGCTTCAGGTGATGCAACAAGAATATACTATAGATGGAAGAGCGCCAAGACCTTTAGTTTCTGGACTTACACCAGTGCAACAGGGATAGTAAGCCCAATATCGACTGAAACTGATTGCTCTGCCACTTGGTAATATAAACAGGATAAGGTTTCAAGCTTGATCCTAAATAGTTATCATTACAATTATGAAAGGGTGGGCCAATGCCCGCCCTTTTGTTTATTATGCATATCATCTGGCTCTTTATCTTCAATACATCCTTGATTATCCTGACTCCTTTTATCAAAGGTCCCGGCAATTATCTGGCATTCACCCTTATATTTCTCGGAACAAACCTCTTAATCCTGTCATTTGTATGGCAGGCGATTAAAAATGGAGCAATTGAAATAGTTTTATCGCCTTTATCAGTCGTATCTCTCTTTTTTTTAGCCGTCATCCTGTCTTCATTCTTTTTCACCATCAATCCGCCGTCCACAAGATATGGTTTTTTTACTATGGCGAGCGTAATAATAAACAGCATATTCCTTTCTTTCGTAAGACCGACCGGCCTCCATACAAAGGGGGATGAAAATCAACCCCACCCTCACCTTAATCCTCTCCCTGAGGGAGAGGAAACTATTTTGTTCCCTCCCCTTCAAGGGGAGGGTCAGGGTGGGGATGGGGTAAAGAAGGTATTCCCGGAACAAAGATTATGGAATGGTCTTTGCCTTATTCTCGTAATCACCGTAACAGCGCTTTCTCTTATGGCTCTTTATCAATACATCACAGGCCACAGCAGTTTTGAAGGAAGGGGGCATGGCACATTTGTCAATCCAAATTCATTTGCAGGCTATCTGCTTCTGACCATGCCTGTTTTAATTGGGTTATATCTTGTATCTGAGAGGAGCAAATACATTTTTTTCTTTCCATCCCTTCTTTCCTTTGCAGCCCTTTTATCCACAGGCACAGGCGGCAGATGGATAATCCTCACAGCGGCAATAGCAGCGGCTTTAATATTCTTCTGGATATTTGCCCCTGCGCACAGGGCAAGGTTAAAGGTCTTGATATTAGGACTTTTGGCAGTCCTGTTATTATTTTCCATTACTTCAGGAAACGGTAATGCCTCATTTTCCCCCAAACCCGCAGAATTGTCAGGCTCAACAACAGACAGGCTGAACATCTGGAAAAGCACATGGGGTGTTATTAAAGAACATCCAATAAGAGGCGTCGGCTTCTGGAGCTTTCATACAATCTATTCCAAATATAAAAATCAGGCATATAAAGATATTGAGCACTTCTTCAGCCATAATGATTATCTCCAGTTGTGGGCTGAACTTGGGCTTATAGGCATCAGCGTATTTATGATATTGATATATCTTTATTTCAGAGACGGCCTGCGCTGCCTGAAATACCTCCCCTCACCCTCACCCCAACCCTCTCCCGTCAAGGGAGAGGGGGTATCGTATATCATGCTCCTCTCCACCTTAATCGGCTCATTTCTCGTTCTTGTTCATACAATCAGTGATTTTGACCTTTACATACCGGCAATACTTTTTATCTTCTGGGGTTATATCTCTTGGACAACCGTTGCTGCAACGGAACTTGGCTTGTATAAAATCAAGACCATTGATTTAACCTCATACCGTATATTTACGGCGCTCGGAAGGAAAAAACTTTATATTATCACAGCAGGCATTTTTGCCTTTTTATCCTTCTGGGTGTCTGACCCGTATCTTGCAGGACTTCATAATAAGAGGGGAAAGGGCTTTCTTGTAAAAGGCGAATATGAAAAGGCTGTTAAATATTTCAGCAAGGCAGTTGATCTGGATTCCATTGACGACAGCTATCACTTTAATCTTGGATTAGCGCTTGCAAAATTCTCCAATAACAACCCGCTTATACTTAAGAGGGCAGAACACGAGATGGAAACGGCAATGAAAATTGCGCCATACAGAAGCGATATCTATTTCAATCTGGCAAATTTTTACAGAGAATTTTATTTAAAGGAGAAGGGGAATATCGCTATAGAGATGATGAAAAAAGCAAAGGAGTTTGCCCCCTTTGATATAACCATAACCCACAACCTTGCCGTGCTTTATCTGCAACTGGGAATGTATAAAGAGGCAATAGGAGAATTTAAGAAATATTTAAATGAGAAACCAAACGATATAGAGGCCCATATAGAGATTAGCGGGGCATACAGGATGAATAAAGAATATGATAATGCCCTAAAAGAAACAGATTGGCTGCTCAGTAAAAATGCCAACAACAACTACTTCCATTTCCTCAAGGCAAATATCCTGCAGGATATGGGACAATATAACGAGGCGCATAATGAATACCGGCTTGCCCTGAGGGAAAAGGGCAAGGAAGCAGATGTCTGGTATGCCATAGGTCTTCTCTCTCTCAAGCAGAACAAACCGAAAGAGGCGGAAGATGCATTTCGTAAGGCAGTTGACTACCGGTAATGTCAATTATTATGTGTCAGTAAGAAAGGGGTATTAGTTCCCTCCTTTTTGTTTTCATAGGTAAATACAGCATACAGTATTCTTTCCATACTCGTTCTGTCGCTGAACACACCCATAGGTCTTGTCCTTCTCCT
>JAUYHF010000054.1 GCA_030690165.1 Deltaproteobacteria bacterium
TTCCATGGGCGCATTCTGGGCAGGTCTTGCAGGGGTTTTTTTTGCAGGAAAATTCGCCTTTGTTTCGCCGGAGAGTTTTACATTCTTTGAGTCTGTATTTGTCCTTGCAATGGTTGTGCTTGGAGGCATGGGAAGCATCCCAGGCGCAATAATCGGCGCAGCAATTCTGATTATACTGCCTGAGGTTTTGAGGGGGTTTGCGAGCTACAGGATGCTCATCTTTGGCGCAGCCCTTGTTGCCATGATGCTCTTCAGGCCGCAGGGTCTCATCGGCAGCCCAAGACGAAAGGATGAACTCCAACCGTAATATGAGAAGATATAAGCTCAGGAGATGGAGTCGTTATATGAGGCGGAACACAGATGATCCCTGTCTCTAAGGCAGATTAAACGGAAACCCTTTTCCGCTCTTTGCCGCCTTTATAAGGCGACTTATATGTTTAATCTCCACCCCAAAAGAAAACCCCTTTGCCCTCTTTAATGCCTTTTCAAATAACACAGAGGCGCTTTTAGGCCTGCCATTTAAAAACTCCAATTCGCCAATGGAAAGTTCGCAGTATGAAAGACCTCTTTCATCTTTTGTCTCATTAAATAATTTCCGCGCCTTTATAAAATCACCTTTGGCATTTTTCAAATCGCCCATCATCTTCAAGGCAGTCCCCTCGCCCCACAATGTGTATGCAAAACTCACCTTATCGCCAATCTTTTTATAATACCCCTTTGCCTTTTTAAAATATCCTAAAGAGCCCTTAAAATCCCCTTTCATCCTTGTTGCATTTGCAAGCCCGCAGTATGAATAGGCTGTGCCAAAGGTATCTTTAAGCCCCCTGAAAATTTCATTCGCCTTTGAGTAGTATCTGAAAGAGTCATCTATCCTGCCTAACACCCGTGATGCGCCTCCAAGACCGCATAGGCAATAGCCAATGCCTGATGTATCTTTCATGGCTGTAAATCTGCTTATCGCCTGCTTAAATGTTTGTATGGCCTTGTTCAAATCCCCTTTTATTCTATACGCCCCTGCCTTTGCCCAGAGCAGGAAGGCAAGCCCTGTCTTGTCTTTAAATTTTTTATAAAACCCTTCGCCCTTTGAAAATATCTTAAGCGCCTCCCTGTGCCTGCCCATTGCCCTTAAAACAAGCCCGATGCCGCTCAGCGCATCTGCGGCAGATGACTCGTCTCTTATTTGCCCGGCAATGGAATAGGCCTTCTCATAATTGGATTTTGACAGTTCATATTTTCCAATCATCCTCCAGCAATCTCCAAGGCTTAAGAGACAGGACAGCTCTTCTTCCTTGTCTTCGCACACCCCTTTTGCCTTGAGATATAGGATGGCGGCCTCATTGAATTTAGAGG
>JAUYHF010000055.1 GCA_030690165.1 Deltaproteobacteria bacterium
ATAAGTTCTCATGTATTCCAAGACTCCTGGCTACTTCAGTGACCTTTCGCCCTTCTTCTGTTGCAAGTCTTACTGCTTCTTCCTTAAACTGCTTATCGTATTTCCTGTTCACTTTCCTTTCTTGCATTTCACACCTCCTTATGTTATATGATTCTACTATAACCTAACCCTTTGGTGTGTCCACTATTTCGGGGGAGGTGCACTTCGGAATAAAGCGAAACAAGCTGTGCATTGTCATATAACATTTTTTCAAAGTGAGGAACTTTCCATTTTGCATCCGTTGAGTAGCGGGCAAAGCCTCCGCCCAGTTGGTCGTAAATTCCACCGAACGCCATTTTGCTTAGAGTAAGTTTTACATGTTCAATCGCCTTTTCGTTTTTTGTGAGATGATAATAATGCAGCAGAAAAATATAATTCACTGGCATCGGAAATTTCGGAGCGCGGCTCGGTCCGCCTTCTTCATTGTCAAATGATTTTTCTAATTGTATGTAAATGGATTTTGCATCCTCCATCGTGAATGAAAATTTTTCTTCATTCAGTTTAATGACCTCCATTTTTTTTATTTCTTGTGTCAATTGCGCTGCATACTCTTCCACTTTTTTTGGTTCTGTTTTATAAAGTTCCGACAACTTTATTAATACTTGTTTCCATTGAGCGTTTGGAAAATAAGTTCCTCCGTAAAACGGTCTTCCATCAAGAAGAGTAAAACAATTCAGGGGCCAACCGCCGCTGTTGGTCATAATCTGAACAGCAGCCATGTAAGTCATGTCAATGTTAGGACGCTCTTCTCTATCCACTTTTATGCACACAAAATTTTCATTCATAAGTTTTGCCGTCTCTTCATCTTCAAATGATTCTTTCTCCATCACATGACACCAATGACAGGAAGAATATCCAATACTGACGAGAACCAACTTGTTTTCTTTTTTTGCTTTCTCAAATGCTTCATTGCTCCATGGATACCAGTCAACAGGATTGTGCGCATGTTGAAGCAAGTAAGGACTGCTTTCCTGAATAAGATGGTTGGTGTGTTTGTGAGTGGTGTCCATCGGCGAAAATATCTTTGATTTTTCTTTACGCCCCACTGTAAGATAAAAATTACAAAGTTAAAGGTGAAAAATACAAAGTGTAAAATTTTAATACCGTTCAATTTGTAATTATTTCTTCTCTTCCTGTCCGAATTTATAAGACAGAACCAACCCATCCTTTATTATAACTTCAAGGGTTATTTTTGTAATCTTACTTTGCCTTTCATTGACTATAAATTCTCCTAAATATGTAGGTGTCTGTTTTTCTGTATAAGTATAGGTCAATACATCGGTCCCATCTGTTTTTGATTCCATCTTTATTGGATTTCCAAAGGTCTCAATAATAATATTTCTGGCTGTTGAGCCTGGTTTTATCCCCTCAGCCTGCTCTTTGGTTATCTTGATGCCTTCTGTTTGAACCTTTATAGACGATATGGCCGCACAGGCTGTAACGGTAATTGCTATAGCTATAATCATTAAAATCTTCTTCATAAAAACCCTCCTCTAAAAATCATGCCAATTCAACGGCATTTCTTGTGCTGTTTTTTACACGGTACATTGCCTTGTCAGATAGATGAATGAGTTCTGCCGTATCCTTTGCGTCATCCGGTATGGAGGCAACACCAAAACTGGCTGTAATCTTCAGGTTTAATCCGTCGTCTTTTAAAAACATATGCTCATTTATGGTTGTCCGCAATTTTTCAGCAGCCAGATACGCCTGTTTTTTTGAGGTTTGCGGCATTACTATTGCAAACTCATCGCCTCCGTATCTGCAGGCCATATCCACTTTTCTAAGCCCGTTTGAAATAATTTTTGCCACCTCGGTAAGGAGTTTGCTTCCGTTCAGGTGGCCATAGGTATCGTTTACCTCTTTGAATTTATCCATGTCAAGGAATATCATGGCAATATGACTCTTATACCGCTTGGCCCTTTCTGTCTCGTAGTCCAGGAACCGGTATAGATGCCTTGAGTTGTATAACTTTGTCAAGTCATCTGTTATTGTCAGTTCCTGAATCCTCTGGAAAAACTTGGCATTTTCAATTGCAATGGCTGTGTAGTCAGCAAGGGTTGTAAGAACAAGGAGGTCTTCCTCCTTGAAACCTCCATGTTCAAACATTTTGTTTATAAGCTCTATTACACCCAAACATTTTCCCCTGCTTTTTAAGGGGACAGCGATTATTGACTTTGTGGTAAATTTACTGGATTCATCCACTTTTTTGTAAAACCTTGGGTCTTTATTAACATCCGGCACAAGAAGCGGAGCCCCTTCCTTGGCCACCCAACCGGCGATCCCTTCGCCAATCTTCAGCCTTATATCCTTTATCTTATCAGCGCCTTCTCCAACGACTATCTCAAAATAAAGTTCATCTTTCTCCTCATCCACAAGAAGAAGCGACCAGTTCTTTGGTTGAAGCAGATCGCTTATCTTCTCCATGACAACATTCAGGATTTCCTTTAAATCCAGAGTAGAGGTAATGGCTTTGCCAAGCTCGCTAAAAGTGGTGAGTTGTTTTAGCCGCTGGCTGTCCTCTGAAACAGAGCCACCGGTTGAAACTGTCGTGGGTTCACGCCTTGTTTCTCCGGCCTCTTTTTCCATATTATAAGTAGTCATTCTGTTTATAACACTATCTTATTTATTGTGAGAAATCAAGGATGTAATCTCTTTAATACCGTGTCTTTATAGGCTTGCTGGAGTCTTTTGGTCAGCGCGCCGGGTTTGCCATTGCCAATTAATTTATCCTCTATCCTTAAAAGAGGCGTTATTCCCATTATGGAATTGGTAAGAAACGCCTCTTTGCTGCGCAATAATTCATTTTTTGTTAAAGAGGTTTCTGTGATTTTTATACATAATC
Organism: Deltaproteobacteria bacterium; assembly: GCA_030690165.1. NCBI lineage: Bacteria > Pseudomonadati > Myxococcota > Myxococcia > Deltaproteobacteria bacterium. Next base: position 2,882 of record JAUYHF010000055.1, read on the forward strand.
TTTTTGCCAGTTCTATTACAATCCTTCTTGTAATTCCTGGAAGGATGCCATCTTTTATCGGCGGTGTTTTAATGCCTTTTCCATCCGAAACGAAGATATTGGTAACAGCGCCTTCAAGTATTTTATCGCCATCCGTAAATATTCCTTCCTGCATTTTCATTCTTTTGGCTTCTATTAATCCTGCAACAGTTGGTAAAAGATTTAAAGATTTGATATAGGGTAGGCTTCGTTTGTTGGATAAAAATATAGCGCCAAGGCCTTTCTGTTGATACTGTTTTATCTTTGCATCTAATGGTTTTGTTATAATTGCTATGGTGGGCTTTAACGAGCCGGAAGGCAGCAGTCTGCCATAATCTACCCCTCTTGTTACAATCAATTTTATATAGGCATTTCCAATTGTTAGGTTATTTATTTCAAGTAATTTTTCAAGATGATGCGTTAGGTATTTTTTATTTTGTCCAATAGGGATACCAATCAGTCTGGCGCTGTCAATCAGACGCTTAAGATGTAAATCTAACGCAAATATCATTCCATTATATGAGCGCATAGTTTCAAACAGACCATCTCCATAAGTAAAGCCCCTGTCAAATATCGACACTACTGCTTTGTCCGCTGGTAAGAATCTGCCGTTTAAAAAAACCATATCATCCATAGCTAAACCAGCTTTCTAATCCCTAACCCCTGTTCTTCAATGCCAATTGCCTTGAAAAACGCCTTGGCCTTCAATATTGTCTCCTGATATTCTTCTTCCGGCTTAGAATCAGCAACAATACCGCCGCCTACATTCAGATATAAATGCCCGTTTTTTAACACAGCAGTCCTTATTGCCATTGACATATCCATATTGCCGCAGAAATCTATCCAGCCTATTGCCCCTGTGTATATGCCGCGTGGCGTGGGTTCCATCTCTTCTATTATCTCCATTGCCCTAATCTTGGGTGCGCCGGTTACTGAGCCGCCGGGGAAAAATAACCTTAAGCAATCTACAGGGCTCATCCCATTTTTTACCTTTCCAGTAACCGTGGAAACCATGTGGTGAAGCGTAGGATATGCGCATATTTTTTTTAGGGATTTTACCTTTACTGAGCCGTATTCGCAGAACATCCCCAAATCGCTTCTCTCTAAATCCACTATCATTATATGTTCTGCCTTTTCCTTTTTGCTGTTTTTAAGGTCTCTTATGAGATATTGATCTCCTGTTATGTTCTTTCCCCTCGGTCTTGTCCCTTTTATCGGGCTCGTTTCTGCGATGTTGTCTTTAATTTTAAGAAGCCTCTCAGGCGAATTGGATATTATCTGGAAATCCCCATAATTAAGGAAAGCTCCAAATGGAGCAGGGTTTATCTTTCGCAGGGTATTGTAAAGGGCTGCCGGATTCCCTTTATAATTGACAATAAATCTTTGAGACAGATTTGCCTGATATATGTCTCCAGATGCGATATATCCCTGTATAATCTTGATTGCATCAATATAACCGGTTTTAGTAAAATTTGACTCGATGTTATCTTTGTATGTGCTCGTCTGCGAAGGGAGAATCCTTTGCCTGTCATCTGCGCTGATAATGTCCAACAATCGGCTTACCCGCTCTTTTGCTAATAATTTTTCCTCTCTGCCGTCAGAAGTTAAGCCGGCGGAAATGCAATAACCTTTATTTATTTTGCAGTCATAAACAAAAATGGTATCATATACGCCCAGAATACAATTGGGGATAACAGGAAGGACGGCCTTTTTCTTTGAAAGATCCTCGATCTGATTTTTCAGGTCATATCCGAAATAGCCTGCCATGCCTCCCCCTTGAAAAGGGAAGGGGAGTGATAATCTTCTTTTGGCTTTTTTGAATTTATTGAATATAGAATTTACTGTGGTAAATACATCATCTGTTGTAATCTTTATTGAACCGCAGCCGGTAACTTCTACCTTGTTATTTTGCGCCTTTATTAAAATAAGCGGATTTGCGCCCAGCAGAGAATATCTATTTATGCCGCAGCTATCTAAGAAAAAGGGAAAAGGCTGCGCGCATATTTTACGGAAAACATCTAAAGGTTTGGCAGGACATGCCTCTATCACCATGGCTGGGCAAAAGCTTATAATCTTTTTTAAGACAGGTCAAGGCTATAAATGTCTCTAAATAGGATGTCTCTAAAAAGTATTGACATTTTGCACGGCTTGTGCAAAAAACTTCTATCTAAAATAAATAGTGAAAGGAGGTGAATATCTAATGAAAAAGATTTTAGTATTATTGGTAGCATTAACAGTCGCTGTCGCATTCAGCGCTGTTACATTTGCTGATGAGGGACATGCGAAGACAGAGCCAGCTAAAGCAGCGACATCTGCCAAAACAGCCACCAAGGGAGGCGGCGAGGTAACAGCAGTTGATGTGAATGCAATGACAATTACAGTGAAGACAAAGAAGGGCGGCGAAAAGGTCATTGCTATTACAGATGCGTCTAAGATTACTGTAGGCAAAGAGACAAAGGCAATCGCGGATGTAAAGGTCGGCGATATGGTAAAGGTAAAAGTTCTAAAGGCTGCAAAGAACCCCTGCGCAAAGAAATAAGCGCTTTTGAACCGCGCTGATTTTTAAAAGGCATTGTCCGATTGGGCAATGCCTTTTATTTTCCCCGCTCTTACTCATTGCAATTTCCTTATTTGGATGATAACCTTTTTTTGCAAATGAGGAGATTGTATGCCGCCCTTTAAATCAGGTTTTGTGTCAATCATAGGCCGTCCGAATGTCGGAAAGTCCACGCTCCTTAACACAATCCTCGGAGAGAAGATTGCTATAGTCTCCCCTAAGCCCCAGACCACAAGGAACAGGATCCGCGGTATTAAAAATATGGAGGATGCCCAGATAATATTTCTGGATACACCTGGCATACATTCTGACAAGGGATATCTGAACGAATTTATGATAAGGGAGGCAATCTCTGCAATTGAAGATGTTGATGTAATCATTTATCTTGTTGAGGCTTCAAAGACGCTTGAAAAGGACGATTCTTTGATTATTGACAATCTAAGGCGGATTAAATCCCCTGTCCTACTCGGCATAAATAAAACAGATATAACGCGGAAAGACAATATTCTGCCTTTGATAAATGAATATTCAAAACTATACCCGTTCAAAGAGATTATCCCTATATCTGCGACCCGGGGAGAGGGAATAGAGACGCTTGTAAAGCTAGTCGTGGAGCTGCTGCCGGAGGGGCCGAAATATTTCCCGGAGGATATATTAACAGACCTTCCTGAACGTTTTATAGTTGCTGAGATTGTAAGGGAAAAGATATTTAAGCTTACAAGACAGGAGATACCTTACTCAACTGCTGTGGTGATTGATTCTTTTAAAGAAAATCCGAAGCTTGTCCCTGCAGGTAATAAGCAGGGAAAGGGGCTTGTCTCTATATCTGCGACAATCAATGTGGAGAGGGACTCGCAAAAGGGGATTATAATCGGCAAGGGCGGAAAGATGCTGAAGGAGATCGGCACGCTCGCCCGCATTGATATTGAAAAACTCCTTGGCGCAAAGGTCTATCTTGAGCTCTTTGTAAAAGTGGAAAAGGACTGGACAAAGGATAAAAAACTATTAAAGGAGTTTGGATACCATTGAAACCCATTGTTGCAATAGTCGGCAGGCCAAATGTAGGAAAGTCAACATTGTTTAACCGCATCATCGGCAAACAAAAGGCCCTTGTCAAGAATGAGCCTGGCGTGACCAGAGACTTAAATTATGCGGATGTGGTTGAACAGGGGAGGGCATTTACCCTGATTGACACAGGCGGGTTTGAGCTGCCAAAAAGAGGCAGAGGGGATTTGACTATGCTTACCAAGGTAAGAGAGCAGGTTATGCTTGCAATAGAAGAGGCCGACATTATTGTATTTCTCATGGACGGCCGCGAGGGTTTCCTTTCATCTGATAGAGATATTGCAGATATATTGAGAAGGGCTGATAAAAAGCCCATTTATGCGGTAAATAAAATAGATACAGATAAGCAAGAGCAGGGGATTACTGATTTTTATGCCTTAGGCATGGAAGACCTCGCCTTTGTTTCAGCGGAAGGGGGGAGGGGAGTGTATGAACTGCTGGATAAAATAATAGACTCTATTCCTAAAACCAGCGCCAAAGAGGAAGAAGATAGGATAAAACTTGCTGTTGCAGGGAGGCCCAATGTCGGCAAATCCTCTCTTGTAAACAGACTGCTCGGATATAAAAGGGTCATTGTGAGCGATATTCCCGGCACCACAAGAGATGCAATTGACACGCCGTTCAATTATAATAAAAAAAAATATCTGCTTATAGACACAGCCGGCATAAGAAAGAAGACAAGGATTGCCAGAACGCTTGAGCAGTATTCTGTCATGTCGGCCATAAAAAGTATTGACAGGTGCAATATTGCGCTGCTCATCATAGATGCAAAGGACGGCTTGACAGAACAGGATGAGAAGATAGCAGGTCTTGCCTATGAGAGGGGGAAGGGGTGCATTATTGTTGTAAACAAATGGGACATTATTCAAAAGGAGACAAATACCATCAAGGAATATACAGAGAGGATAAGATGGAAGGCAGGCTTCTTACGGTTTGCGCCTGTGATATTCGTATCGGCATTCACAGGCCAAAGGGTCTTTAATATCCTTGAGAAAGTAGAAGAGGTGCTGGCGCAGCTTGAGAAAAGGGTGCCGACCTCACAGCTAAATAATTTTTTTGATGGTTTTAAAAAATATCACCAACCGCCTATCTATAAAAGCAAGGCCGTGAAGATTTATTACATAACCCAGACAGACATAAAGCCGCCCACATTTGTTGCCTTCGTGAATTTTACGGAAGGCATCCACTTCTCTTATGAACGGTTTCTTGTAAACAAGATTAGAGAGGCATTTGGATTGGATAAAATACCCATCAGGCTTTATTTTAGAAAGAGGCAGAGGTAAGATGAAAAAATTTTTTATTATTATAGCTGACAGCATCAAGGCATTTTCTTATGATAATTGCCTTACTATGGCTGCGGCAATATCATTTTATGCCTTATTTTCTCTGCTCCCGCTCATGTTTCTGCTGTTCTCTTTTATAGGCTTTACTCTCGGAACTGAGACACGGTTTTTTGAACAAGTTTTAGAATTTGTGAAAAAGAGTCTTCCTTATCTGAGCGACAGCATCGTGGGGGACATTAAAGGGCTTATAGCTAACCGCAAGGTCTTTGGCTGGTTTGGCATTATAACGCTCATCTGGAGCGCTGAGTTTGTAATACTTGCCATAAGAGATGCAATGAATATCATTTTTGGAGAAGCGGAGAAGATGGGCTTCGTAAAAACCAGGCTGGTTGTATGGGGGACATTCTTTATCTGGTGTGCGGTTTTTCTTATTTCCATAGGTCTTCCTCTTGCCGCAGAAATTTTAAGCAGAATAAAAATAGCCGCCTTCGGCATAGATATATCCTACTATCTTGCGAGGAGTGTAACCTTTAAATATTTCATGCCGGTTGTAATTATGGTTATTGCTGTGGCCTTTATATTCAAAATAATGGTCGGGAAAAACATAAAAGCAAGACATGCTATTTTAGGCAGCATAATATTCTCTGTTTTATGGGAGGCGGCAAAACAACTCTTTGCCTTATACATCACACATTTCGGAAGTTTTAACAAGATGTATGGCTCTCTCGGCGCTATTATGATAATGCTTTTATGGATATTTTATTCTGCAATTATATTGCTTTTCAGCGCCGAGTTTATTGCATCTGTAAAGGCGCCCAGGAAATGATACCCAAAAATAGACTTTGATTTTTGGGGAAACCTGCAAGTTGCCTGTCAGACGAGGCAGAGGCTATTTTTGCGACAAGCCGTATATCACCAATACGGTGAGGAGCAAAAATGCGCCGATAACGAAGTATGGCAGGCAAATCGCAGGTTTGTAAAATAGCGAGGTTTTTAATCGCTATTTTACAGTGATAACAAGATATTGCGCAGGGATTAGTATTTTGTTATAGTTTTTAGAATTTATTATGATAAAACCTTATAAAGACATAAATCCAAGGATAGCTCCAACAGCATATATTGAAGAGAGCGCCCGGATAATCGGCGATGTGGAGATAGGCGAATATTCCAGCGTATGGTGCAATGCTGTCCTTCGCGGGGATGTCCATTATATCAGGCTGGGCAAACGGACAAATATTCAGGACAACTGCGTTCTTCACGGCACAAAAGGCGTTTATCCTGTGATACTCGGAGATGATATTACAGTGGGGCATAATGTTACGCTTCACGGCTGTGTGGTCAAGGACAGATGCCTTATCGGCATGGGTTCAATAATACTTGACGGCGTTGAGATTGGAGAGGATTCTATAATAGGCGCAGGCGCATTGGTTACCGAAAAAAGCATTATACCGCCGCGGAGCCTTGTAATGGGTCTGCCTGGAAAGGTTGTAAGACAGCTTAAAGACGCGGAGGTTTCAAGGATTTTACAATCTGCGAAAAACTATATTGAATATTCTGAAGGCTATAAAGGAAGATAATCCCTGTCCTTCCCTATCAGGGGAGAGGATATAATGAGCATGGGCATTGCAACACGATACGCATCAATTGACATTGGCACAAATACCCTAAGACTTCTTATTGCGGAAATCGACAATAAAAAATTAAAGCCTGTTTTCCTAAAAAGGATTATCACAAGGCTCGGCGGTGATTATAAAGAAGATATTGGCATATCGCCGGCAGCAGAGGAGAGGACAATAAATACCCTCGGGATATTCGCTGAAAAGATTAAAGAGTATGGTGTCCAAGAGATTAAGGCTGTTGCAACCAGTGTGGTGAGAAGGGCAAAGAATAAAAAAGAATTTCTCAAAAATGTCCTTGAAAGAACAGGATTAGACGTGAGGGTAATATCAGGGGATGAAGAGGCAAGGCTCTCTTTGTTAGGAGTTTTGTCGGTTATCGGAAATGGGAACAAAAAGTGTCTTGTGGTTGATATAGGCGGTGGAAGCACAGAATTTATTGCAGTAGATGCCGGAAAGATGATTGGTGCGTGGAGTATGGAGATGGGAGTTGTGCATCTCACAGAAAACTATTTAAAGACAGACCCGCCGGCTCACAATGAGTTAGATGCGATGGAAAATGAGATAAACGGCATTATTGCAGATTTGAAGGATTTGATGAAAAAAGCCTGTCCCTGTGAGCTTAAAGCAGGGAACGGCTGTTTGCCTTCAGCCTTGCTGATAGGCACAGCAGGCACGATAACAACACTGGCATCAATTGATCAGAGGCTTGAAGAATATGATGCTGACAGGATAAATAATTATGTATTAAAATATGAAACTGTTAAAAAGATATATCAATGGCTTGCGTCCATGCCTTTAAAAGAAAGGGAAAAGGTGTTATCCCTTGAGAAGGGGAGGGAGGATATTATAATACCTGGGGCGGCTATCGTATTAAAGGCAATGGAAGGTTTTGGCTTTGATAAAATGACTGTAAGCGATGCCGGGCTTTTGGAAGGAATATTGTTAGATGAGACAGGTTTAGGTTGAGGGAAAGACATGCTGAGGAAAACCTTAACCTGTATCTATTAGGAGGTTTAATATATGCCAAAAAATAATAATATGAAAGAAGGTCTTGCCTTTGACGATGTTTTATTAGCGCCGGCATATTCAGAGATACTGCCAAGGGATGTGGATACATCTACACGACTTACAAATACAATCAAATTAAACATCCCTCTTTTAAGCGCTGCCATGGATACGGTTACGGAATCCCGCATGGCCATTGCCATAGCGCAGGAAGGCGGCATGGGTATAATCCATAAAAATATTACCATAGAAGAACAGGCAATAGAGGTTGACAAGGTAAAAAAATACGAAAGTGTTATCATACTTAAACCCAGAACCCTTGACCCGGAGCAGCGTTTATACGACGTATTGGAGATAAAAAAGACTGAGCAGATATCCAGTTTTCCCATAGTGAAAAACGGGAAGCTCGTAGGCATCCTTACCAACAGAGATTTAAGATTTGAAAAAAACCTCTCCAAAAAAATATCGGATGTGATGACAAAAGAGCTTGTAACAGCGCCTGTTGGCACATCCATAGAAAAAGCAAAAGCCATCCTCCATCGCCACAGGATTGAAAAGCTGCCTGTAGTGGATAAAAACGGGCAACTAAAGGGTTTGATAACCATTAACGATATTGAAAAACGAGAAAAATATCCAAACTCCTGCAAAGATAAACTCGGCAGGCTTATGGTCGGCGCAGCGATTGGCGTTTCTTTTGACCGTGAAGCAAGGGTGGAGGCGCTTTTAAACGCAGGCGCTGATATCATTGCCATTGATACGGCCCACGGCCACAGCAAGGGTGTGCTGAATGCTATTAGGGATACAAGGAAGAACTTTCCCAAATGCCAGCTTATAGCAGGCAATGTCGGGACATCTGAAGGCGCAGAGGCGCTTATAAAAGCCGGTGTTGACGTAATAAAGGTCGGTATCGGTCCAGGTTCTATATGCACGACAAGGATTGTAACAGGTGTTGGCATTCCACAGATAACAGCTATTATGAATTGCGCGGCAGTTGCCAGGAAAAAGAATATACCGGTTATTGCTGATGGCGGCGTAAAGTTTTCAGGAGATATGGTAAAGGCCATTGCCGCCGGCGCAGACTCTGTAATGATCGGCGGACTCTTTGCCGGCACAGATGAAAGCCCCGGCGAAACTGTATTATATCAGGGACGGACATATAAAATGTATAGGGGCATGGGCTCAATTGAAGCTATGAAAAAAGGCAGTAAAGATAGATACTTTCAAGATGATGTTGAGAGTGAACTTAAACTTATTCCTGAGGGTATTGAAGGAAGGGTTCCGCATAAAGGGCCGGTATCTTCAACTATATTTCAGCTTATTGGCGGCTTAAAATCAGGCATGGGGTATTGTGGTTCAAGGACTATTCCTCTTCTTCAAAAGAAGGCAAAATTGGTAAAAATAACCTTTGCAGGGCTGCGCGAGAGCCATGTCCACGATGTGATTATCACAAAAGAGGCGCCGAATTATAAGGTGGTGGAGTAGATAAAATTGCAGAGCGGAAGATGGGTAAAGGTATAGATATGAGAAAAAGTAAGGTTTTGAGGTTTGATGAAATTATGAACCTCTATGATGAATTGTTTCCTGGTAGAAAAGGGGTAAGGATTGATACCCTGCTAAAATCTGTTGCCCCGAAAACAGTAGCCGAAAGGTTAAAAGAGACCATCCGGATTTCAGAAAAATTAGTATGGAAAAGACCCTCAAAGAGATAATCAGGATTTTTGAACATGCCGGAGATGTTAAGGCTTATGCCCTTATAGGCGGATTGGCTGTCGGCGGATGGATTGCGCCGAGGGCAACAAAGGATATAGATATTCTGGCTGATTTATCCGTTACTACCCGTTCCGCAATAGAACGAGTCCTGAAGAAGTTTTTAACAGCAGGTTTTAAAGGAAGCATACAAATAGGCGCCCCTGAAGATGATATAAAATTTTGTATAAAAGCAGTATCGGGCGAGAAGGTTCCCGTTGATATAATATTTGCCAGCCGGAAATGGGAGGCGGAAATAGTTGAGGAAGGCTTGCCGGTTGAGTTGTTGAAGGGCCTCTCCATTCCTCTGGTTAGGCCGGAGGGCTTGATAACGCTTAAGCTAAAAGCTGGCAGCTTTCAAGACATTGCAGATGCATCAAAGCTTTTAGTCGAAGCCGAGTATGATTTACAAAGATTACGTAAACTGGCAAAGAGGGCAAGGGTTGATAAAAGGCTCGAAAGGCTTATGGAAAAATTAGAGCTGGCGTGAGAGCCATGTCCACGATGTTATTATCACAAAAGAGGTGCCGAATTATAAGGCGGTGGAGTAATGCAGTTAAACAAAGAATTATTCAATAGCTTTACAAAACAATATCAACTTTCCAAAACCCTTCGCTTTGAATTGGTGCCGCAGCAAGGGACAGAAAAATTAGTCAGGCAATTATTCGAAAAGCCAGAAGAAAATCATCATGAGATTATTCGAAAAGATTTAGAACTTTCCAAGAGTTACAAGCATGTAAAAAAACTAATTGATTGCAGGCACAGAAGCATTATTGATGAGGTTTTAAACAAGTTTACTTTTAATGAGAAGGAGTTAGCAATACTCAACAACAATGGCGATTTAGAGGAAGATGATGATACAGATAAAAAAGACCCGCTTAAAAAACTGCGAGAAAAAGTTGCCAGTGCTTTAGATGCAAAGTCCAAAATCATGTTTGACAACAAGTTGTTAAATCCAGTAAAATTTCTACTATTGTAGATTAAACTGGGCGCATGGAAATCTCCTTAGTCTAAAGCACCAATAAAATTTCTACTATTGTAGATGAATCGGCCTGTGCGCCCGGACAGGAGTGTCTAAAGCACCAATAAAATTTCTACTCCCCCTCCGTCATATTTTTTGATTGTTTATTCCGCTCTTTTAAGTTATATTTTCTTACCATTGCTGCAAATTCCTTTATGCCGGACATCCATCAGCAAAAAATCCTCATATTAGATTTTGGCTCACAATATACCCAGCTCATCGCAAGAAGGGTGAGAGAGGCAAAGGTATATTGCGAGATACATCCTTATAATATCGGCATGGACGGGATAAAGGGTTTTAATGCCAAAGGCATTATCCTCTCAGGCGGACCGTCAAGTGTCTATGACAAAGATGCTCCTCTTATTCCCAAAGAGGTCTTTAATCTAAATATTCCAATCCTTGGCATCTGTTACGGAATGCAGCTTACAGCCCATCTCCTTGGCGGCAAGGTGGAGAAATCTGCTCACAGGGAATACGGAAGCGCTGAACTTGTAATTGATGATGGTTCGGATTTGTTATCACGCATCACGCATCACGCACAACGCATCACACAAGTTTGGATGAGCCACGGCGACAGGGTTATTAAGATGCCGAAGGGATTTGTATCTATTGCCCACAGCAAAAATTCGCCTATATGCGCAATGAGTGATGACAGAAGAAAAATATTCGGCGTTCAGTTTCATCCTGAGGTTGTCCATACACCAAAAGGCCGGCAGATTATCAAAAACTTCCTTTTTAAGATATGTGGATGCAAGCCTGTATGGACTATGGAATCATTCATAGACACTGCTGTAGCAGATATAAGGGAGCGGGTGGGGAAGAGAGGTATCGTGTGCGGTATAAGCGGCGGCGTTGATTCTGCCGTTGCAGCTGTTTTGCTTCATCGCGCAGCCGGTAGGCAGCTAACCTGTATATTTGTTGATAACGGTCTTTTGAGGGCAGGGGAGGCGGAGAAGGTGGAACAAGCTCTCAGGAAAAACTTCCGCATGAGGCTTATTTGTATAGACGCCTCCAAAAGGTTTCTTAATAAGCTTACGGGAGTGGAAGACCCTGAAAAAAAGCGAAAGATTATCGGAAATGAATTTATAAGGGTTTTTGAAGAAGAGGCCATGAAATTAAAAAATGCGGCCTTTCTCGGGCAGGGGACATTGTATCCTGATGTGATTGAAAGCATATCATTCAAAGGCCCTTCAGCTACTATAAAAAGTCATCATAATGTAGGCGGGCTCTTAAAAAAGATGAAGCTCAAGCTGGTAGAACCGTTAAGAGAATTATTTAAGGACGAGGTTCGCATCCTGGGCAGGGCATTGGGTATGCCTGAAGAGATAATAAACAGGCATCCATTTCCGGGGCCAGGCCTTGCTATAAGGGTTTTGGGTGAGGTTACAAAAGAGCGGTGTGAGATTCTGAGAAAGGCCGACAGTATAGCGCTGGAGGAGATAAAGATTGCGGGACTTTATATAAAGATCTGGCAGGCATTTGCAGTGCTTTTGCCGATTAAAACAGTTGGCGTAATGGGAGACGAAAGGACTTATGAAAATGTAATTGCAATAAGGGCGGTAGAGAGTGTGGACGGAATGACAGCGGATTGGGTAAGATTGCCTTATGATATTATGGCAAGAATTTCAACGAGAATAATAAATGAGGTAAAAGGTGTAAACAGGGTGGTTTACGATATAAGCACAAAACCCCCGAGTACAATAGAATGGGAGTGAACAAAATGGTAGAGGATTTAAAAGGCCAGGAGACTTGGCGGATATTCAAGATAATGAGCGAATTCATAGAGGGCTTTGAAGAACTCTCAACAATAGGGCCGGCGGTATCCATATTCGGCTCTGCAAGATTTCACAGGAACCACCGCTATTATAAGAAGACACTGGAAATATCCACTCTTCTTGCAAAGGATGGCTATACCATCATAACCGGCGGAGGGCCTGGAGTCATGGAGGCAGCCAATAAGGGGGCGATAAATAATGCCGGTATCTCGGTGGGACTTAATATAGTTTTGCCGCAGGAACAAAAACCAAATCAATTTCAGAATAAATCCTTATCCTTTAAGTATTTTTTTGCCAGAAAGGTAATGTTCATAAAATACGCCATGGGTTATGTCTGTATGCCGGGCGGGTTCGGGACATTGGATGAGTTTTTTGAGGCGCTGACCCTTGTTCAGACGCACAAGATATATCCGCTGCCTCTCATACTGGTTGGGAAAGATTACTGGAGCGACCTGCTCAAATGGATGAAGACAACCATGTTAATAAAAGAAAAAACAATATCTAAGATAGATTTAGACCTCGTCAAAATAACTGATGACCCCAAAGAGGTTTTGGCAATAATAAATAAACACAGAGACTGGAAAATAAAAATTATAAAATCCGCCATAAAGAAAAAAAGAATAAAAATCCACACAGATAGAAAAAGGGAGATGATATGAGGATGGTTTCAAAAGACTTTACTCCCTCTTGTGCCGCCCTGATCATTGTAGATGTTCAAAACGATTTTTGCCCGGGTGGTGCGCTGCCTGTTACAGATGGAGATAAGGTGATCCCTATCTTAAATGTCTATATCAAGAGGTTCCGGGAAGAGGGGGCTCCGGTCTTTGCAACAAGGGATTGGCATCCTAATGACCATAACTCTTTTAAGGAGAATGGCGGGATCTGGCCCCCCCACTGTGTTCAGGGGACAAGCGGGGCAGAATTTCATCAAGGTCTTGACCTGTCAGGAGATGTTGAGATTGTATCAAAAGGCGCAGGCCCGAAGGATGAGGCCTATTCAGGTTTTCAGGGAACAAATCTCACAGCAGAATTGAAAAAGAGAGAAATTAAGACGCTATATATCGGGGGCCTTGCCACAGACTATTGTGTGAAACATACCGTTCTGGATGCCCTTAAGGAGGGATTTTCAGTCTTCTTCCTTGAGGATGGGTCAAGGGGTGTGGATGTAAATCCCGGTGACAGCAAAAAGGCGATAGATGATATGATATCGGCAGGCGCAAAGAGGATTGTTTTCTCAAATCTCTCTAAAAAGATACTGGAGGGGAAAAGTATATGATGTTCCATACAGCCGATCCAAAGGATATAAAAGAAGGGAAAATAACTGATGTCTATTTTGTCAGGACTATGGAGGTCCTTAAAGCAAAAGGGATTGACAAATGGGTAAAGGCGGAGTTTATTGCCAAAAATCTTCCAGATAACTGGGAGTGGGGTGTCCTCGCTGGCATTGAAGAGGCAGCGAACCTCCTCTCCGGGATAAAGGTGAATGTCAGGGCCATGAACGAGGGGACAATCTTCTTCCCCTATCAGCCTGTCATTGAGATAGAGGGGATGTATTCTCAGTTCTGTGTTTATGAAACCGCCCTGCTCGGTCTTATCTGCCAGGCCTCGGGGATTGCCACAAAGGCAGCAAGGTGCAAGAGGCTGGCCGGCGATAGAGGCGTGATAAGCTTCGGTGCAAGGCGCATGCACCCGGCCCTAGCGCCTATGATAGAAAGGGCTGCCTATCTGGGCGGGTGTGATGGTGTGGCAGTAATAAAATCCGCAGAATTGATAGGAGAAGACCCTTCCGGAACCATGCCCCATGCCCTGATCATCATGCTTGGTGATACAGTAACAGCTATAAAGGCATTCCACGAGGTAGTAGACAAAAAGGTCAAGAGGGTCGCCCTGATAGATACCTTTAATGATGAGAAGTTTGAGGCCCTTAATGTGGCAGAGGCTATGGGGCCAGATCTTTTTGGGATCAGGCTTGATACCCCTGCGTCGAGGCGCGGGAATTTCAGGAGGATCATTGAAGAGGTGAGATGGGAGCTCGACTTAAGGGGATATAAGGATGTAAAGATATTTGTAAGCGGCGGGATAGATGAGAAGCATATACCTGATCTAAATCCCATAGTAGATGCCTACGGTATAGGTACATCCATCAGCAATGCGCCTGTGATCGATTTTGCAATGGATATCATGGAGGTAGAAGGAAAACCGATTGCCAAGAGGGGGAAGATGTCCGGGTCAAAGTCTGTCTTAAGATGCAGGGGCTGCTACCATTATTACCTTGTTCCATCCATTGATAAACCGGATCTGTGCAAATGTGGCGGTAAGCTTGAGGAACTCCTTGTTCCTTTTCTAAAAGAAGGTGAACTTATCTCTCCTTTGCCTAAAGTAAGAGATATAAAAAGCTCTGTGCTATCACAGGTTAAACGGCTTACTTCTTATACTCATCAGCCTTGAGATCCTTGTGAGCCACCGACTGAGTAATAGAAATATCTTTGTCGCATAAGGTATATTATGTCAAATTATCCAGAGCTATGGAAGTGAGGCTGATTTTAACTCCTCGTCAAGCCGTATAAAGCCCTTCCCTTCTTTAGCCATAAGGCTTAATTGGAATCTATCCGATACTTCCCGGATATTTTTAATTGCATTTTCAGCCCTCTCTCCCTGCAATGGCTTTGCCTGGAATAAAACCTCTTTATTGTTCACATTTAAAGGTATTATCTCAGCCGAAGAAATCCTATTATTGCTGAATTTCACAATGGCTATCATGCCTTCAGGTATTGATTGACTGACAGACCCGAAGGCAAAATTCCCAAGGCTGTAAAATATAAGGCCATTTTTATACCTTTCAATCCCCTGGAGAACATGCGGATGGTGGCCTATGATTACACTTGCGCCGCTGTCTATTGCAAGATGCGCAAGTTTTATCTGATATTCCTTTGGATATTTCGTCAGCTCTTCACCCCAGTGGAATGAAACTACAACAAAATCAACATGTTTCTTTATTTCAATAATGTCGTATCTCACATATTCAAAAACACCTTGGGCAGTCCCGCCAGACTCTTTTGTGGCATAAAATTCCTCTGGAAAGACCTTTGAATATGCAAGAAAAGCAATCTTCTTATTTTTTATGCTAATAATTACGGGCATCCTTGCGTCCTTTAAATCCTTGCCTGCGCCAGTATGTTTTAAATCTGCCTTATCCAGAAAATTTATCGTATCCTGCAATCCATCCTGGCCATAATCCATAATGTGGTTATTTGCCAGTGTTACAACATCAAAACCAGCGGCCTTTATTGCGCCCGCTGCATCGGGGTCTATCTTTAAGATAAATTCCTTTTCCATAAATGCATCTCGTCTGTGCGTCAAAGGCGCTTCAAGATTGGCCACTGCAATGTCTGAATCCTTTAATATGCTTTTAGTCGGCTCAAATGGGTATAAATAACCGTTCTGCTTCAAATATGGAGCGGCAGAACCGCCAAGATAAATATCCCCTACTGCAAGGATTGTTATAACATCGTCATCGGCGCAAGATATTGCCGGAGCGGTTAAGAAAAGGAGGTATAAACATAAAATGTGTTTTATCATATTTATTCTCTGATTGACCTTGGAACGCCGTAAATTTGCGCCTTGCGCCTGAGTTCTTCCAAGTCTGATTTTAGTTTATTCCGCTGGTTTTCGTTATCAGGCAGATTCTTTTTATAGGTTTCATATTTCTCTGCATCTTCCTTACTGTATAATCTATAAAGCCTCCTGCCCCGGTCATAATCTGCCATAAAATTTTTCTCTTCCTCAATAGTTTTTTCAAGTTCCCCAATTTCTTTTTTACTGGCATCAAACTCTCTCTTCCACCACTCCAAAGGATAATCGCCATAAAGCTCTTCTTGTTGCTTTGCAGGAGGTTCCGATGGTTTGGGCGGTTGAATGGGTGGTTGGGAAGAAGAAGGCCCTTGCTCAGAAGGTTTTGCTTTCAGCGCCTTTACCTTATCTTTATATTTGGGCGGGACAAGAAGAATGTCGTCAACTACATGGATATCCCCTTTCTCATCCTGCCACTGGTAAAGGTCTGCAAACACGCCTGACGGCAGAATAAAGGCACAAAAAACAAAAACTACACAAAACTTTTTCTTAGTGCTAAAATACATCGCACACCCTTTATCTATATGGACCCGCTAACACACAGCCTTTCCGGCGCTATACTTTCCAGAACAGGATTTTATCAAAGATTCGGCAGGATGGCTACAATAATCCTTGTTGCAGCCGCGATCATCCCTGATATTGACCATTTAACCCTGAGACTTGCAGGCCCCCTCGCCTATCTCAAATATCATCGTGGATTTACGCACTCCATTTTTGGCGGCTTTGTAGTTGCTGCTATCATGGCCGGCATTGTCTGTTCAATAAAACGATTTAGAGAAAAATTAGGCTATCTAATAACCTTTGGCCTATTTTTATTAGGCATATATACCCATATCTTCCTTGACCTTATTACATCTTACGGAACACAGATACTTTTCCCATTCAGCGGCAAAAGATATTCCCTCGATCTCGTTTTTATCATAGACCTTTATTTCACCGCCTTGATGCTCATCCCGTTAATCGTCATAAGATTCAAGCGGAAATGGGCAAAGGCTATAGCCTTAATTTCTGTAGCGGGTATAATAATCTATCTGGGGGTTGCCTACGCAGGGAGAACCATTGCTATTGAAAGCGCTAATGCCTGGGCTCACAAACTTGGTATAATCAGCAAAAAAGTTGAGGCGCTCCCCCTCCCCTTCTCCCCTTTCAGATGGTCTGTGTATATAGAAGATGATAAAAGGTTTTATCAGGTTGATGTTGATGCGCTGAAAAACAGCGCAACATTTAATTCTTTTGAGAAAAAGCATGTCCCTGAAGGATTAAATCAGGAAACAGAGGGAAATAACATCATTGAAAAGGTTGAGAATCTGGAGATTGTAAAGACATATCTCTGGTTTGCCAGATTTCCCGTAGTGAGTATAAAGAAGGAAACTGAGGGCTATTCGGTGGAATATTTTGACCTTCGCTTTAATTCCCTGCCGCCGAGAAGGCCGTTTCTCTTGAAGTTGTTTGTTGACAGAAACGGGACGTTAAATAATGCGGAGCTTATGTTTCATACGACAAAATAACACCATGCTATTTTTCATTTGACATAGGCTATTTAATTAGACTATATTAGTCATATCCATATAGATATGGAGGACAAATCTATGAAGACCGCAAAGGTTTCTGAATTAAAGGCATCTATCAGCGAATACCTGTCAAAGGTAAAGGCAGGCGAAGAGGTTATTGTCACTGACAGGGGAAAGCCTGTCGCCAAGATTATTCCTTTGAAAAGAGGAGATATTGAAATACCGGCGCATCTATTAACGCTGGAGAAGGCAGGGCTTGTCCGCATCGGCGCAGGCAGACTGCCGGCAGGTTTTTGGGATATGCCGAGACCAAAGGATAAAAAAGGCCTGGCACTCGGCGCCCTTTTAAAAGAGCGGGAGGAAGGGAGATGATGTTCTGGGATTCTTCAGCCATCATCCCTTTATGTATTGACGAGCCGCAGACCAAGACCATCCGGCAGATTGTCCTAAAAGACAGCGCCATAGCAGTTTGGTGGGGCAGTTTCATAGAATGCTGTTCAGCCTTTGCCCGCTTGCGGCGCGATGGGTTCCTCAAGCCTGATGAGGAAGACGGTGTGCGGCATCTCCTCACCCTTCTCTCGGATACATGGACAGAGATTGAACCCGGCGAAGATATACGGGATATTGCAGGCAGACTTCTTATGCTGCACCCTCTCCGCGCTGCAGATGCCTTGCAGCTATCCGCCGCGCTTGTATGGGCTGGAAAGAGGCCAAAAGGTCATTATTTCGTCTGCCTTGATTCAAAATTGAGAGATGCGGCAAGAAAAGAAGGGTTCACGCTGCTTCCCGCCCAAATATAATTCCATGTCCGAGCTTTTTTAAATTATACCAAACAAATGCCTGCCCGCAAACCACAACCCAAAATATACATTGTTTTTTTATGGACACCCTCTGCCAGTAAGGGCTATGAGAAATATTACTTCTGAATCACAGTGATAGTTCCTTTCATACCAAAAACTTTATGATATATACAGTAATAGCTATATTCCCCGGGCTTATCAAAGGTAATGGAGAACTGACTTCCGGACCTCAGATTGTTTTTACCCTTGATTGCCCCGTCATCAAAGGTAATCGTATGCGCTACGTAGTCGTCATTTACCCACGAAACTGTATCGCCGGCATGAATCTGGGCAGTAAAGTTAGCAGTATTATCTATCCAGTCTTTCATGACTATCTTGACCTCATCAGCCATTACAGTTCCAGAATAAAATATAACAAACCACAAAGACACAAAGAATAAAATAATTCTTCCATAAAATTTGCAGATTAGAGAATACATATCGGCACCTCCTCTTTTATATCTGCCAGCAAACTACAACTACTCATACCTCAAACACTCCACCGGGGCCAGGAGAGACGCCTTTCTGGCAGGATAAAAACCAAAGAATATGCCGACTAATGCGGAAAAACCAAATGCCAGAAATATAGCGACAGCAGATATGGAAACCTCCCAGCCGGCAAAGTATGAAATGAGCCATGAGCCTCCCATGCCGAATAAAATACCTACGCCGCCGCCGATAACGGCCAACACTACCGCCTCTATCAAAAACTGCATGAGTATGTCCGCTCCCCTTGCGCCCACTGCCATCCGTATGCCTATCTCCCTTGTCCTTTCCGTAACCGATACCAGCATGATATTCATTATGCCTATGCCGCCGACTATCAGAGAAACAGATGCGATTGAACCTAAAAGGATTGACATTATCTTTGCCGATTGTTCAGCCGTTGCCAGCATCTCTGTAAGATTGCGGACAGTGAAATCATCCTCCCTGCCTGTGGGAATGCGATGCCGCTGCCGGAGGAGGGCCGCAATATTCTTTTCAGCATCTTTAAGTGCCGAAGGAGCTACCGCCTTTACAGTAATCATCCTTACCATGCCGGGAAATGTTGTGCCGAAAAGTTTTTTCTGCGCGGTGGTAACGGGGATATAGACGCTGTCATCCTGATCCTGACCCATTGGCGATTGCCCCTTTCCCGATAAAACGCCGATAACCTTAAACGGTATCTTTTTTATCCTGATAATCTTACCCAGCGGGTCTTCATCGCCAAAGAGATTTTTAACTACGATATTGCCCACGAGCGCAACCTTTGTGGCTCCGTCAACATCCCGCTGGGTAAACACCATGCCTGATGCAACTGGCCAATCCCGCAAATCAAAGAAGCTCGGCGTCGTACCGGTAATAATCGTGCTCCAGTTCTGGTTTCCGTAAACCACCTGCGCCGTGCCGGGCAGAAGCGGCGCAGCATACGCCACATCCGGCATCTCCTGCGCTATAGCCTTTGCATCGTCTGATGTGAGCGTGGGAGTTGATCCGAAACCCATTCTAAGTCCGCCGCTGGTGGCAGTTCCAGGCAGTATAATTAAAAGATTGGAACCTATGCTTGCAATCTGTTTTGCAACCTGTTCTCTTGCCCCTGAACCCACGGATATCATGGCTATCACCGCGGCGACGCCTATGATGATGCCGAGCATGGTAAGGCCTGAACGCATCTTGTTGATGCTCAGGGCATTGACTGCTATTTTTACGGTTGCGATGGTATTCATAAACTAACATCCTCCGGACTGTGATGTTGGCAAGAAACTGGTTAAGCGCGCAAAATGGATGTTATCCAACTATGTAAATATAATGAAATTTGATAGTTGCGTCAAGTTGATTTTAAAATTTGTGATTTTAAAATTCGCTTGACCGATCTCAAAATTTGGGATAAAGTCCAGAAAACTGCTCAATAACTGGTTAGCCCGCCATAGCTGGCATGCTGGCGACCAGGGGGTCGGACATGGAGAAGATTGTTTGGAATCAGTCGTTCAGTGTTGGCGTTGCGAGGCTCGATGAACAGCACAAGAAGATCATTAATATGATCAATCTGCTACGTTCGAAGCCCGAAGTGGACGTTCGTTCTGAGACGGTGTCCGAACTGCTTACGAGGTTGACGAGGTACGCAAGCGACCATTTCGCTACGGAAGAGCAACTTCTTGTGGAATACGGGTACCCTGAGGTGGCTACTCACAAAGAGGCCCACAGGGCCTACCGCATGAAAGTCGTGGCCCTCTGTCAAGATACAATGGATCACAACGCAGCAGTTCCTGATGAACTTCTGCGCTTCTTAGGTGACTGGTGGGTAAACCATATCCTCGGAGCCGACATGAGATATAGCTCGTTCCTCATGGAACGAGGCGTGACATGAATGCCGTTGTCAGCCCAGAGAGTTAAAAGAGGATTTTAAGGGGTTTTATCGTCTTTTACCACAGTTCCGTCTTTAAAAATGATATGCCTGTCAGCATAAGCGGCAATATCGGCCTCATGGGTTACCATAACAATGGTGATGCCGTTTTCTTTATTCAGCTTCTTAAAGAGCATCATAATATCAACGCTGGTTTGGGAATCAAGGTTGCCGGTCGGTTCATCCGCTAAAATCAGAGAGGGACTATTGATCAATGCACGCGCTATGGCAACCCTTTGCTGCTGTCCGCCTGACAACTGGCTGGGTCTGTGGTATTCCCTCCCCTCCAAACCAACGGAGTGTAATGCCGCCAAAGCCTTTGTTTTTCTTTCGTTTGATGTAGAATTGTTGTAGAGGAGCGGAAGTTCCACATTCTGGAGTGCGGACATGCGCTGGAGGAGATTAAAACTCTGAAACACAAAACCTATCTTTTTATTGCGTATGGCTGCAAGATTGTCCTTGCTTAAAGTCCCCACCTCATGTCCATCCAGCATATAATTGCCGGCAGTGGGTTTGTCAAGACAGCCGATGATATTCATGAATGTGGATTTGCCTGAACCTGACGCCCCCATCACTGCCACAAACTCTCCTTTATCTATAGCAAGGGAAACGCCGCTGACGGCATGAAAATCCACATTGCCCATCTTGTATATCTTTACAAGATTTTCAACCTCTATAAGCTCCGCCATAGTTATCTCATTAAGCCATGAGGAGATCTGCCGGCGCCGGCCCGGCCCGGCTGATTATTATTTTTGACAGCGGTGTCGGTAATTACCTCATCCCCCTCCTTTATTTCCCCTTCCATAATCTCCGTAAAATTGCCGTCGCTGATGCCTGTCTTTATTGACACCGGTTTTATTTGTTGACCGCCTTGCAGCCATACCTTTGAGCCTCTTTCCTGCTTGGCTGATTTATGATTGGCATATTCCTGTTCCTGCGGCTTAAACCGCAAAGCGGCATTGGGTATCTTAATTACATTATCTTTTCTTGCTGTTACGATAGACACATTGGCAGTCATGCCAGGTTTTAATTCCATGTTTTTATTGGACACCTCAATAATAACATCGTATGTAACAACATTCTGGACAATAATAGGGGCGTTGCGTATCTGTGAAACCTTTCCATTGAAAACCGATTCAGGAAAGGCGTCTACAGTAAAGTGCCCCTCCTGTCCCAACTTTACCGTTCCGATATCGGCCTCGTCAACATTGGTATTAACCTGCATCTTTGTCAAGTCTTTGGCTATGGTAAAAAGCGTAGGGGTCTGAAACGATGCGGCCACAGTCTGGCCTATGTCAACATTTCTGGATATGACTATGCCGTCAACCGGTGATTTGATAATCGTGTATTCAAGATTTACCTCTGTAAGCTCCAAAGCCGCCTTCTGCTGCTCCACCTGAGCTTCGGCCGATTTCACCTGAGCCTTGGCGGAAAGATACGCCGCCTCTGCGCTGTCCCTGTCGCTCTGGCTGGCAAGACCCTCTTTGAATAATTTTGACGATCTGTCAAATTTATGCTTTTTATCAACAATGTCTGCATTGGATTTTTCCACATTGGCCTTTGCATTGATCAGATTCGCCCTTGCCTGATCCCGCTGGGCTGTGAATGTCTTTTGATCAAGCATGGCAATTAGCTGACCCTGTTTGACACGGGAATTAAAATCAGCATACAGTTCCTTTATTGTCCCTGAAACCTGACTGCCTACCTGAACAGTAACAACGGCATTGACCGTGCCTGTTGCAGAAATTTTTGATTCTATGGAACCAACTTCAACCTTAGCAGTTTTGTATTTTATTATCTGATGACTTGTCTTTATCAGGAAAAACCATATGCCGGAAGCAACGGCTGCAAAGAGTGAAATAGCTATGATTATTTTCTTGAACATAAAGTTAGATAACCCCTCTCCCTATCTCTTAAACACCCTCTTAAGTATATAATCCATATTTTTAACATGCCTTGAAATATCGAAACATGCTTCAATATCCTTTTGAGAAAGCCGCTCTGTCACTTCTTTATCTTTTAACAGCAATCCTTTAAATTCTTTCTTTTCCTTCCATGCCTTCATGGCGTTACGCTGGACTATCTGGTATGCATCCTCTCTTGCAGCGCCTTTTTCTGTAAGGGCGAGCAAAACGCTTTGCGAGAATATCAGACCATTGAGTTTATTTAGATTCTCTTTCATATTTTCAGGATAGACAACAAGGTCTCTAACAAGCCCTGTCATCCGTGTCAGCATGAAGTCAACGAGGATTGTTGCATCCGGCGCAATAACCCTTTCAACAGAAGAATGGCTTATATCTCTTTCATGCCATAGCGGAATATTCTCCATTGCTGCGTTAGCATGACTTCTTACAAGCCTTGCAAGGCCTGTAAGATTTTCAGACAGGATGGGATTTCTCTTATGCGGCATAGCAGATGAGCCTTTCTGTCCATCGGTGAACGGTTCTTCTGCTTCAAGAACCTCTGTTCTCTGAAGATGCCTTATCTCCACTGCAATCTTTTCAATGGATGAGGCGATGATGGCAAGGGTTGTGAAATATTCCGCATGTCTGTCTCTCTGGATAATCTGAGTTGCAACAGGCGCAGGCTTGAGCCCGAGTTTTTTGCACACATATTCTTCAACAGACGGCGGGATATTGGCAAATGTGCCTACTGCGCCGGAAAGTTTTCCGTATGAAATTATCTCCCTTGCCCTTTCCATCCTTGCAAGGTTTCTCTTCATCTCCTCATACCATAAGGCCATCTTAAGGCCAAAGGTTATGGGCTCTGCATGGATGCCATGGGAACGGCCAATCATCACGGTATTTTTATGCTCAAATGCCCGTTTTTTGATTACCTCCATAAGCTTCTTTATATCTGTGATAATCAAATCCGCAGCCTCTTTTAAAAGCAGGGCAAGGGATGTGTCAAGTATGTCAGAAGACGTCAGCCCTCTGTGGATATATCTTGAATCAGGCCCGATAAACTCGGCAACAGAGGTAAGAAACGAGATTACGTCGTGCTTTACCATTCTTTCAATCTCGTCAATTCTCCGAATGTTAAAATCTGCTTTGGTCTTGATGTTATTCAACGCATTCTTTGGAATCTCACCAAGCTTTGCCCATGCCTCGCATGCAAGGATTTCCACCGCAAGCCATTTTTTGAATTTATTTTCTGGCTCCCAGATTCTTGCCATTTCTTTTCTTGAATATCTCTCTATCATAAAAAGATCCTTTCTTTAATGTCCCATAATTGCTTCTATCATAAATATCAGAACGAAACCGGATAAAACAGATAGTATCACATTTATATTAAACTTTCTGTGGGCCTCAAGCAATAAGTCACCCACGCCTATATAAATGAATGCCCCTGCAACAAACGCAATAACAGGTTCGTGGAACGTCTTTGGGATAAAGACCGCTGTATATGAGCCGATGGGATAGGCAATTGCCGCAAGTATAATGGGGACAAGCATTTTCCTGGCGCTGTAACCAATGTCCTTCATAAGAATAGTTGCAGTGATATCCTGCGGGATCTCATGGATAACAACAGCGACCATAATGATAAACCCGATATGCGGGTCTGTCAGATAGCCTATGGTTATAGCAACGCCATCAGTTATATTATCCAGAGCCATGCCAAATATAGAAACCATGTTTATGCTGTGCTGCTCGCATTCCATCTCTCCGCATGAATGAAGAACAGTAAGTTTTCCGATTAAATAGAATGACAGGAAACCGAGGGCGAGCACCCATGCGTCTTTTTTGAGATTTGCTTCAGGAAGAAGGTCCAGAAATACTGTGGCAATAACAACCCCGGCAGAAACAGCGATTATGTAGCGGATGCCTTTAAAATCAATAAAAAGCGGAAGAAGGCCGGCTATGAGCGTAACAATACCGGCAAATAATCCATATAAGACATACATTTCAAGCATATATTTTACGCCAATACGAAATGAGGCAAGATTAGTGTAATCAGCCTACTTAACTAACATAAACCTGTTTGATATGCAAGAGGTTACCAATTTCCCTTTGTGAAACCCCTGTATCTTTTCTTTCTGTTCTTTTAATTTTAATTCATAAATCCTTGACCTCAACCTTAACCTTGCCTCCTTCTTTTATATCTCTTCAGCCTATATATATCTTCTCTTTCCCTTTCTTCCAGCACTCTCTCTATGGTCTTTATGCCGTTTTTTATGGATGGCACAAGAATCTCCTCCATGGCGTTTATCTTTCTCGTATCAGCCCTTATCTCCTCGCCAACCCTCTTGAGCCTTATCTCGCAGGAGGCAATGGCAACAACAGCATCCATCACCTTTTCAAAGCCCTTTGCAGCCTCAATTGCCAACGTCCCTTCTCCGGCCGGTGAAATATCCCTCGCATCCATAGTCCTTACAAATGCCTTCTGCTCTATACTGGGGACATTTACGCCCCATATATTCTTCACCTTTATATCAAGGGATATATCCCTTTTTGACGCATAGGCTGTTGAATAAAGCGCATCGCCAAGAAATGCCCTTGCAAGATGCAGTTCGTAAGCTGCATCTCTAATCTGTGAGTTCAGTTTAGTCCTGAGTTTAAGACATTCTCCAAGACACCTGAAAAAATCCTTCATCAGGGCTTCACGTTTGCTTCTTAATAGTTTCGCCCCGCTCTTTAGCACAAGAAGCCGCGCATTGAGAAGCAGAAGGTTTATTCTTGTAGATGAAAACTTTTCCATAGTCAGTTCATGCGAAAATAGATTTTTTAATACAGTAGGGGCGACCCTTGTGGTCGCCCGAAAGCGGGAGGGGCAAGCCCCTCCCCTACGGGGAATGGGAATAATATTTCTCTACAAACTCCTCTTTTATCCTTATAAGCTCGGTCTTTGGCAGCATTGATAAAAGCCGCCACCCTAGTTTCAAAGTATCCTCTATTGACCTGTCAACATCTCCCTGCCCCACGAACACCCTTTCAAATTCATCCGCAAATTTCAAATATCTCTTATCCATATCCGTAAGACCTTCTTCACCAATAATTGTGGCAAGCCTTCTCGTATCCCTGCCCTTTGCATAAGAGGCATACAACTGGTCAGCCAGACCCCGATGGTCTTCTCTCGTCTTTTCTCTCCCGATGCCGAGATTCATAAGCCTTGAAAGCGACGGAAGCACATCCACTGGCGGATTGATGCCTTTCCTGAATAATGTCCTGCTCAAAACAATCTGCCCCTCTGTTATATAACCGCTCAGGTCTGCAATAGGGTGTGTTATATCATCATCAGGCATTGTAAGTATAGGGATAAGTGTAATGGAGCCGCTTCTGCCCTTTATCCTCCCTGCCCTCTCATAAATTGCCGCAAGATCCGTATACATGTAGCCGGGATAGCCTCGCCTGCCTGGTATCTCCTCCCTTGCGCTCCCGATTTCGCGCATGGCCTCGCAGTAGTTTGTCATATCCGTCAGTATTACCAGAACATGATGCCCTTTTTCAAACGCAAGATATTCTGCCGCAGCCAATGCGCTCCTCGGCGTGAACATCCTTTCAATAGTCGGATCCTCTGCCTTGTTTATAAACGCAACTGTCCTTTCCATTGCCCCGCTCTCTTCAAATACATTCTTAAAGAAAAATGCCTCCCTTGAAGTAATTCCCATAGCGCCAAAGACAATGGAAAACTGCTCTCCGCCGCCGACCTTTGCCTGCCGGACAATCTGCGCCGCTATCTCATTGGCAGGAAGCCCTGCGCCTGAGAATATGGGCAGCTTTTGCCCGCGCACCAAAGTGTTCAAACCGTCTATGGTTGATATGCCGGTTTGGATAAAATGGGCAGGCTTATCCCGCGCAGCAGGATTTATGGGAAGGCCGTTTATGTCCGGTCTTGCTTCGGGTATAATCTGGGAAAGGCCGTCTGCAGGCTCTCCAAGACCATTAAAAATCCTTCCGAGCATATCAAGGGATACGCCAATCTTCGCAGTCTCGCCTTTAAGTATAATCTTTGATGATACAGTATCAATACCCGATGTGCCTTCCAGCACCTGCACCACAGCAAGGCCTTCCATAATCTGGAGTATCTGCCCTTTTCTCGCTTCACCGGAAGCCAAACACACATCCACCATCTCTCCAAGACTACCGGCGCTAACGCCTTCAACAAATATAAGCGGGCCTTGTATGCCGGTTATGGATTGGTATTCGTAGGTTAATAAATTCATAGCCATTATTTGGAAGTAATTTCATCCATCTCTTTTATCATCTCCCCTGCCCTTTGCTTGAACACATCACTTGGTATATCCTGCATCCTCATAAGCCTTGCAATCACCGGGCTTGCAATGAGCTTTTCCAGATATACCCCTTGCTCCAATGCCGTTTTAGCCATATTATAAAATTCAATTATGCACTTCATCATCCAGTATTGCTTTTCCATTGTGCAGAATGCGTCTGCCTCATTAAATACGCTCTGCCGTAAAAACACCTCTTTGATAACCCTTCCCATCTCCATGGTGAGCCGGTCTATATCCTGCAATGCCTCAAGACCGATGACCTGAACCACCTCTTTTAGCTCTCCTTCTCTTTCCAGCATTTTCATAATATCATCTCTCAACAAAACCGCATCCTCTGCCATCTCCTTGCCAAACCAATCTTTAAGTAAATTGTAATAGAGGCTAAAACTCTTATTCCAATCAACCGCCGGAAAGTGCCTTCTGTATGCAAGGTCTGTGTCTAATGCCCACAGAGCGCCTGCAACTCTGAGTGATGCCTGCGTTACGGGTTCGGAAAAATCTCCTCCCGGCGGCGATACTGCGCTGACAATAGTAACAGAGCCTGTTCTTTCTTCATTGCCGAGACATTTTACCTTGCATGCCCTTTCGTAAAAATTTCCGAGCCGTGTTGCAAGATACGGCGGATAGCCTTCTTCGCCAGGCATCTCCTCCATCCTTGATGAAATTTCTCTCAAAGCCTCTGCCCACCTTGAGATGGAATCGGTCATAAGCGCAACGCGGTATCCCATGTCCCGGAAATACTCGGCAATAGTTGCGCCTATGAAGATAGACGCCTCTCTTGCTGCAACAGGCATATTTGATGTATTCACTATAAGAACGGTTCTTAAACTCAAGGGCAAACCTGTGGATGGGTCTGAAAGTTTAGGAAAGTCCGACAGCACCTCTGTCATCTCATTGCCCCGCTCTCCGCATCCGACATAAACAATAATATCCGATTTTGCATACCTTGCGAGGGTCTGCTCCACAATGGTCTTGCCGGTTCCAAAACCGCCCGGCACAATTGCTGCGCCGCCTTCTGCCACAGGAAACATGGTATCAAACACACGTTGACCTGTAATAAACGGCGTATTCGGCAATATTCGCTCTTTAAACGGCCTTGGCTGTCTTACCGGCCATTCTTGAAAGAGCGATATGGTGGAGTTATCCTCAAAGATGACAACAGGCTCATCGCCTGTAATCTCACCTTTGCGAACTTCTTTGACAATCCCTCCCACCACCCCCTTATGAAAGGGGGGGATTGGGGGGGTTAGGATTCTATGTTCAATCCTCTCATTTTCCTTGACAATGCCGACAACATCTCCTGATTTAATTGCATCCCCTTTTTTTACCTTTGGGATAAACTCCCATTTTTTATCCAGCAACACATTAAGGCTTATCCCCTTTTTTATAAAATCGCCTGACTTTAGCCTCAATGCTTCAAGCGGTCTTTGTATGCCGTCAAACACATTAGATAAAAGGCCTGGGCCGAGTCTTATGGTTAATGGTTTGCCATGGCTTATCACTTCTTCGCCCACAGAAAGCCCTGTCGTATCTTCATAGACCTGCAATATTGCCTGTTCGCCCTGAATCCTTACAATCTCCCCAAGAAGGCCGTCCCTGCCGACAAGGGCGGTAGTATGCATCTTAGAACCGTTCATGCCCTTTGCGGTAACGGTGGGACCGGAAACCCCTGATATCGTGCCTTTGATGATTTGCATATTACCTCTTTATCTTCACCTGATACCCTATCGCCCTTCTTATAAGCCTGGCCACATACGACTCCATCTCTGCCTCGGCTTGCCATGATTTTGGAGTGTCTATCGGAACTATTACAGGGACGCCGGTTTTTCTAACCCTTTTCAAAATTCCTTCATCAACCTTTGCCAAAAACTTTTCCTCAACAACCAGAAGGCCGTATTCTCCGGTTTTGATAATATCGTTTAAAACAGCCGTAATATCCCAGCCCTCTTCAACCTCTTTGACCTCAACGCCGGCAAGCTTAAACCCAAGAGATGTGTCAGGATACGTGATTACAATAAGTTTGGACATATTTTAAATAATAATAAACCTCTTTACTTCAATTGACGGCATATCAAAAATCTTTGACCTGGCAATGATTCTCAGGTTTTTTATCTCGCGTATCTTTTTATAAACAAAGCAGACGGCAAGGGCAATGCTCAACGGCTCTATCACAGCAAGTCTGCACATCTCCTTTCTCGTCAATTCTTCAAGCTGTTCTTCCAGAAAAAATGCCTCGTCATGGTCTGCTGCGCTGATTGCCTTTTTCCAAATGCTGTCTTTAACCGAATCTGCAAGCCCTCGCAGGACTGTTTTTTTATCCTTGCTCGCTGAAAGCTGTAAAAACCCATCCTTATTAATCCTTTCGCCTCCTTCAAGAAAATAACCGGCGGCTCTGGCAGCAGATAGCCCTTCACCGGCCAGCTTTAAGAGCGTTGATATGTTTATGCTGTCTATCCTTTGTATTACAAATCTTTTAATTATTTTTTTGTTCAGCTCATTCCCCTCTGCTGCAGAAAGGCAATATTTATGGACAAAACGGTCCAGCGCAAGCTCAATGATTATAAGGTCTCTTTCTCTCAGGTACTGCTCTATTGCGTCTTTGAGCGGCGTTGCATACGGGCTTCTCCATGTATGAAGGAGCTTTGCCGCCTCCTGTATATCTTTTTGCAGATTTAATTCCTTCAATGCAGATTCGTCCATCTCGCCTGCCGGGATAAGAACAGATATGCTGTCGTCAGGCGAAATCCCGTTTGCCCTGGCCCTTGCAATAGCCTTTAAGTCATAGGCCTCCCATATGGAAAATACAGCGCGCAGCAGAATCCTTGCATCCTCAGGGGAATAATCCCACAACTGCCTAAATGCCCTTGCAAGGTTTACTCTGAATGCGCCTTCCGCAATATCTGTTTCATTTTTATATCTTGCTGAGGCAGCCTCTATATCCCTTGTGTAGACGGTATCTTTTAAGCAATATAAAAGAGCCTGAATACCTTCTGCGCCAATCAGTTTATCATAGGCCGCTTGAGTTAAGCATTCGCCCTTCCATGCCTTTATTCTGGCGTTTAGATAGCTTAAGTCCATTTTTTTAAAAAAGAATCTTATCAATCATTGAAACAAGTTCCGGTCTTGCTTTTTCTAATCTTGAGTTCAAGGTATTTATTATCTTAAATCTTTTATCCCTGCTCATAATAACAACCCCTGGCAGCATATCTCCCGCATCAGAAAGAATTTCGAAAGCCTTCTCATCTTTCATGGAATCATCCCATCCATCCATTGCCTCTTTGCAAAGCCTTTTCAGTATGTCAGGATAATCTTTTCCCTTCCTCAGTTCACTCAGCCTCCCTGCCACGCCCTCAAAAACCTTTGTTACGGCAAGCTGCCTTTGCCTCAGGATAATTTCATTTGCATGCAATCTCGCATCAGCCAGCCTTTTTATCCTTTCCTTTTGCAGAGAAGCCTTTGCCTGCTCAAGCCTTTCTCGCTTCATCTTTTCCAATTTTTCTGCAGCCTTTTTTATAATATCATCCGCCTCTTTTTGAGCATCCTCTATGATAGAGGCGCACTCCCGCCTTGTGTCTTCCTCAAGCGTTTTTAATAATTCTTTTTCAATCATTTGTGCGCCTTTGACAACACTCAAGGCTAAAGCCTTGAGCTACCATGTAACTCAATCTTTTAGGATTGAGCCTCTAAGACAAAATCAGATAGGCTATAACAAAACCGAGTATCACCATAGTCTCAGGTATAGCCACCAGGATAATAATAACGCCGCCCAACTCAGGCTTTTCTGCCACGGCGCCGGCGCCGGCAGAACCGATTCTACTCTGGGCCCACGCAGTTGCCAGCGCAGGGATTGCTATAGCCATGGCCGCAGCCAACGCAATAAGACCTTTTTCCATAAAACACCTCCATTATTAAAGTTTCAGAGTGTCAAAGCGTCATAGAGTCAAAGTTTTTTCTCCGCCTTTTCTCTGATACTCTGATACTATGACTCTCTGATACTTTGACTCTTATTTATGTTTTCTGAACGGTTCATATCTCCTTCCGCCTGTCTCGTAAAACTTGCTGAAAAATTCCACATAATGAAGCCTCAATGAATGCATGGTCGGGCCGAGAACGCCGAGGAATATGTTTATGGTGTGGATTATACCTGCGATAAGAATGCCGAGGATTATATTGCCTGCCAATCCGCCCAGTTTATTCGCCACAATGGCCAATACGACCGACGCCGTTCCTATAGCCATGATACGGGCATATGAAAGGATATTGCCGAGCGCCTTTATTACCTCCAATGGCCCAATGATCCCTTCAAGCAGTATAAGGATAACTAAGGCCGCTGTCATAACTGCTGCGCCTGGGGTCATTAATCCCTTCGGCAGATATTTTGCCAAAACTGCAAGTATAATAAGAAAGGCAAGCATCAATATTAATGCAGATGCCTTTGCCGCAGCCTGTCTGGCCTTGCCCCTGTGGATATAATTCGTTATTGCAAGCAAAAAACCAAGGATTACATGACCTAACCCTATTCCAATTGCCAGTATTAAAAAGACCTTTAATGCCTTTAATCTGTCAAAGATTATGGGATGTAAAATGCCGAGCCTTTCTCCCAGATCGCCGAAAAACTCCCCAAAGAGCGCCCCAAAAACAATTGCAAAAACACTGGATATTGTAAAGACAGAGGCAAGATTAGTGATAAAATCCCGCTCCTTAAATCTCCTTTTCATATAAATGCTGACAACGAAAAGTATGCTGCCATAGCCGATGTCGCCTAACATAAGGCCGAAAAAAGTCGGAAAGAACAGCGCAAGATAGGGTGTCGGGTCTATTGAGCCGTATTTGGGCGGCGGCAGGATATTGATAAAGACCTCAAACGGCCTTAAAAATTTCGGATTCTTTATATAAACAGGTATCAAATCCACCTCGTCTTCTCTTACCCCCATCTCCCGAACCATAACCTTGTCCCCGAATTTCTCTCTAACAGCATTGGAAAGCGTATTGTATTCATCCTTTGGAATCCATCCTGCAATGACAAACGCAAATCTCGTATGGCCGCAGTATGCAAGAACCTTGAATTCATCAAGGGTGCTCAGCAAGAACTCCATGAGACCTTCAAGTTTTTTATACCATTCCTCTGATAACTCCTTAAATTTATTGTCAATATCTCTTATGAGAAGCGGTATCTCTTCTCTCCTCTTTATCATATTTTTGAGCGCATCAAAGAGTGTCATGTCAACATATCTGTGCGGGAGCTTTATCTCTGATATGGCCTCGGTGGAAATAAGCGCCTTTACTCTCGTATCATATTGCCGCGGATAGGTAATAACAATGCCTATTATATCTTTATCTATATCCTTTACAAAGAACTGATACCTTGTTTCTGTAATGCGGTTTATCTCATTTTCGAACAAAGGTATAATATCTTCTTTGGCCAGCTCAATGGTAATGCCGATCGTCTCAAAATTATTGAGCCCCTTTAATTTTGCCACAAGCGGCGCAATGCCTTTTAATATTTTTTCATATCGCGCAATAGATGAAATCTCCTCTGTAAGCTCCGCCTTTTCAGCATGGAGCCCCTTGACCTCCTTTTCCAATCCATCTACTTCATGCAGAAAGGCATCGGATGCAATGTCGGCAATTACGAACCCATCTCCTCTTTCAACCCCGGATGCAGGAAGAAGGAGATATATCCCCTTCAATCTATCCGCTATCCTCTCAAGCCTTTCCTTAAGCAAAGCCTTTTCCTTCTCAACAGGCATCCTCCTCATATATGAATCTTCAAAGGCAATCCTTGCGGGCATGCTCTCTATATGAACAATGCCAAGGTTATGAAGCAGTCTTATAACCTCATCCAGCATGCCCTTTGAGCCGATAAGCTGCACCTTGCTCATTGCCTTTATCATTTATATCCCTCTATTACATAACGCACCACCATATCAACAGCCTTTCCTTCTCTCTCCTCTGCCGGCTTCTTTAAATCCTGAGCCTTTTTAAAAGCATCTTGCTTTATCGTCTCGGCCTCTTTATCAATCTTCGCCATTTCCTGTTTTTTATAATCTTCCAGAGCAGTATCAAGTTCTTTTAACATTGACAGCCTTATCTCATCTGCCTTGATAAGGGCGTTTTTTTTAATATGTGCGGCCTTTCCCCTTGCCTCATTTAAAAGATTATCAAGCTCCTCTTCTTTTTGCTTTAAAGATTCTATGACATCAAATTCATTCATTATCTTTGCCCTCTTCCATATCTTCTTCCCCTTCCTCGGCTTTCACAGAATATTTTCCATCTGCCCACTTGCCGAGGTCAATCAAACTGCACCTTTCTGAACAGAACGGCCTATAGGAATTGCCTTCCCACACAGCATCCTTTTTGCATACAGGACATTTGATTTTTTTCTCTGTCATTTGTTTAAAAGATACGCCTCTATAAACTCATCTATCTTTCCATCAAGCACTGCGTCTACATTGCCTGTTTCCACACCTGTTCTATGGTCTTTTATCAAACGGTACGGCTGCAATACATAGGAGCGGATCTGACTTCCCCATGTAATCTCCTTTTTCCCTTTGTGAAACTCCTGCATCTTTTCTTCCTGTTCTTTTAATTTTAATTCATAAATCCTTGACCTCAGTATCTTCATGGCCAGTTCCCTATTTTTATGCTGGCTCCGCTCGGCCTGACACGCAACGATTATACCAGTCGGAATATGGCTTATCCGCACTGCTGTCTCCACTTTATTTACATTCTGGCCGCCTGCGCCGCCTGACCTGAAAGTATCTATCTTTAGGTCTGCTTCTTTCACATCAACCTCAATATCGTCTTCAATCTCAGGATAGACAAACACGGATGCAAACGACGTGTGCCTTCTCTGATTTGCATCAAATGGCGATATTCTGACAAGACGGTGCACGCCAACCTCTGCCTTTAGATAGCCGTAGGCATACTCACCCTCTACAGTCAATGTAACGCTCTTTATGCCTGCTTCTTCTCCGGGCTGATAATCGACCACAGTAACGTTATATCTCTTTTTCTCAGCCCATCGGGTATACATCCTGAAGAGTATCTCTGCCCAGTCCTGCGCCTCTGTGCCGCCCGCGCCAGGATGGATGGAGAGGATGGCGCTCAGTTTGTCATGCTCTCCGCCAAGCATCCTCTGGATATCCAATTGATGTATGTAGTTTTCAGTATCGGATAATTTCGCCTCCGCCTCTTTTGCGGTTTCAGGGCTGTTCTCTGAATTGGCAAGTTCCAGCAGGATAGACGCATCTTCCAGACCTTTTTCAATATCGGCTACTGCTGCAATCTCTGCCTTGAGCGCTGCCTGCGTCTTGAGAAGGCTCTGCGCCTCTGAAGCCTTTTCCCATAAGGCAGGATTTGCTGCGGCCTTTTCTATCTCGCTTAATTTTTTACCCTTTGCATCCAGGTCAAAGATAACCCCGGATTTCAATCAATTTATTCTGAAGCCCTTTCAGTCTTTCCTGAATCTCGTCAAACATTCAATCCTCCGCAAAATCATGATAATCATATTTTACACAGAAGATGAGACAAATCAAGTTGTTTATGGGCGTTTTTCTTTGCCTGCCCTCCTTTTCGTTTTCCAGTTAATCCATGTTTTCGGTTGCAATTCAGCAGGCCATGGAGTACATTGTGCGGGCGCAACAAGTTGATAAAGAACGGGGTATTGCATGGCATTAGTGAGTTTACAGAACGTCAAGGTCAGCTTCGGCGGGCCGCTCCTGCTCGAAGGAGTCGATCTCTCCATCGACCGCGGTGAGCGGGTCTGTCTGGTCGGACGGAACGGTACTGGCAAGTCCACGATCATGAAGCTCATCACCGGAGAGATAAAGCCAGACGGCGGCAATATCGTGTTCCAGCAGGGCGTGCGCATCACGCTTCTGACGCAGGAGGTTCCCAATGCGCTTTTCGGCAGCGTGTTCAACGTGGTATCGAGCGCCTTCGGCGAGCAGGGGAAACTGCTTGCCGCTTATCATCACGTGAGCGCCAAACTGGCCCATGACCACAGCGAGAAGCTGATGTCCGAGCTCGAGGATGTGCAGCACAAATTCGAGGCAGCGGGCGGGTGGCAGATGCAGCAGCGCGTTGATGAGATACTGACGCGATTGCAGCTTCCCGAAGACGTTGAGTTCTCGGAACTTTCGGGCGGTCTCAAGCGACGTGTTCTGCTGGCCAGGGCATTGGCAGACGCACCGGACCTCTTGCTCCTCGACGAGCCAACGAACCACCTGGATATAGATGCCATTGCCTGGCTCGAGGAATTTCTGCTCTCATTCGGCGGGACATTGCTCTTCGTGACCCACGACCGCATGCTGCTACAGAAGCTCGCAACACGGATCGTTGATCTCGACCGGGGCAGACTCACGAGCTGGCCCGGCAGTTACCAAACCTATATAGAGCTTAAACAGGCGGCGCTCGATGGAGAGGCTGTAGAGAATGCTAAGTTTGACAAGAAGCTTGCCGCTGAAGAGATCTGGATCCGCCAGGGTGTCAAGGCGCGCAGGACGCGCAATGAAGGCCGCGTGCGTGCGCTCATGGAACTGCGCAGAACAAGGAGCGATCGGCGAGAGTTGATTGGCGTGGCGCGCATGCAGACACAGGAAGCAGAACGCACAGGCAAGCTGGTTATAGAGACGACTGGGGTAAGCCACAGCTACAACGGGAATGTGGTTATCCGCGATTTTTCAACGACCATCATCCGTGGGGACAAGATCGGTATAATCGGGCCGAACGGCTCGGGCAAGACCACGTTGCTCAAGATACTGCTTGGCGACCTGAAGCCGCAAAAGGGTACAGTGAAGCACGGCACGAACCTCGAAGTGGCCTATCTCGACCAGCACCGTGGACAGCTTGATGATGCAAAGACCGTTCAGGATAATGTTGCGCACGGCAATGACCATGTGATCATTAACGGCAATAGGCGGCATGTCATCGGCTACCTGCAAGATTTTCTGTTCGCGCCTGCCCGTGCCCGCAGTCCCGTGAATGTTCTATCCGGCGGAGAGCGGAACCGTCTGTTGCTCGCGAAGCTCTTTACCCAGCCGTCGAACGTGCTTGTGCTCGATGAGCCCACGAACGACTTGGATATCGAGACACTCGATCTGCTCGAGGAGCTCTTGATGGATTACCCCGGTACGGTGCTGCTCGTGAGCCACGACCGCGCGTTCATCAACGATGTCGTCACCAGCACTCTCGTGTTAGAGGGCAATGGCAGGGTGAGTGAATATGTCGGAGGATATGACGACTGGCTTCGCCAGAAACAGCCGATGAATGTGGTCCATGCTGTCCCGTCAAAGGTTGAGGTTAAAAATGTGGAGCCGAGTCCTCAAAAAAAGAACCCGCGCAAACTGAGCTTTAAAGAGCAGAAAGAGCTTGATACTCTGCCGAAGCGTATTGAAGATCTTGATGCGGAGCAGCGGCAGATCCTGGCGACCATGGCTGATCCGGTCTTTTATCGGGAGAGCGGCAAAAAGGTCACTGTGTATAAGGCACGGCATGAAGTGTTGGAAAAAGAACTTGCCGAGGCGTATAAGCGGTGGGATGAACTGGAGGCAGTGAAGGGTTAAAATTGATAGCATGGTCTGGGCCTCTTGCAAAATACATTGTCATTTTCTTTTTCTCTTCACAACCAACAAGCAAAAACCAACAACAAACAGGAAGCACCCAATTGCAAATATATCACCATATCTTGAATAAAATGTAAACAGGCGCGCATCTCTTAATTTTACTTCATCGCCTATTGTTTCCCTTGTAAAAATGCCGCTTTGCGCCCTAACCCTGCCAATAGGGTCAATCACGCCGCTTATGCCTGTATTGGCCGACCTTATCAAAAAAACCTTATTTTCCACAGCACGAAAGATTGCCTGAGAAAAATGTTGATAAGGCGCGGATGTCTTGCCGAACCATGCGTCGTTGGTGATGTTGATTAAAAAACCGGCGCCATCTTTTATAAAACCTCTTGCAAGTTCCGGAAATATTGATTCAAAACATATCAGGACGCCAAAACTATTACCTTCAAATTCAAGCGGCTCAAGCCATTTACCCGGAGTAAAATCACCCACGCCAACAACAAGTTTATGGATAAATGGTAGATATTTTTTAAGCGGCACATATTCACCGAAAGGCACAAGGTGGATCTTATCATATTTTCCAATGATTTCACCCTCTGGCGATATGAGAAATGCGCTGTTGTAATATTTTACCTCCCCGCCAAAACCTGGTCCATACGCAGGGCTGCCGGTAAGTAGATAGGTATTGGTTTGTTTTGGCACGTTAAATATCTCCATCCCCAAATCTTTATCAGACTGAAGGTAGAATGGAACCGCTGTTTCCGGCCAGATTATCAGCCTTACGCCTTGCTTCGCCGTATCAAGGCTTAAATTTCTATAAATATCCACTGTTTGTTTTTGAAAAGAGGCGTCCCATTTCCTGCCCTGGTCAATATTGCCCTGGACAATGGCAATCCTGAGGGTTTTCCAATGCTCAGAAACTTTGTCTATTTCAGAAATTCTGAAAAGGCCGTATATTAAAACCACCATCAGAATAATAAAAACAAGAAGCCCCTCTTTAACAGGCAGCCTCTTTTCTTTTCCAATCCAGTACGACAGCGCAAAAAAGATTACCGCGTTGACCATGACTATTAAAAAAGATATTCCATATACGCCTGTAATATCCGCTATCTGAATCAACGGGAGAAAGGTAGACTGAGAATAACCGAGGAGAGCCCACGGAAAGCCGAATGTAATCATGTTGCCCCGCAGGTATTCCAGCGCCACCCACAATGATGGGGCAAACAGGATTGTGAGCATTGGGCTCATGCTGACTGATGACATCGCCGCCATGCCAAGCCCAAACATGCCAAAGAAGAGACTTAGATACAAGGCAAGGAGCATGAGAATCAGCACTCCGGTAAAGAATGGAATGCCTCCGTAACTGACCATTGAGTTGACAACCCAATAGATTGTTCCCAGGAAAAAAATAAATCCCCACAGAAGGCCGAGAAAAAAACCGCTTTTCTTATTATTGCCGTCCAATGCAAAAAAGAACGACGTCATACCGATCCACGCCAGAAATTCCAGATCAATGGGCGGGAATGCGGCAGCAAGCGCTATTGCCGAAAGTAAGGTTAAAAAAATATTACGCCACATTTTATTTTGATACAAAAGAAAAGATATAGAAGATAAAAAAGGTCACACCTGTTCCAAGAAGGGCGCCGAGTAGTATCTCAAATTTTGTGTGTATGCCTCCCACGAGACGGCTGTGGCTCACCATTAGCGCCATAACAAAGGTGAGAACCGTTACAACAGGGTCAAGCGTCAGGAGAACAACAGCAGCCCAGATGGAAAAGGCAACAGCAGAATGACCGCTCGGCATACCACCGTGAAGCGGAGCGCCCTTTCCCAAATATGCCTTTGATACAACAACATTTATAAGCACAACAAGCAGCGACACAACGGCAATATGGACTTTAAACGCGCTGCCGGTTCGCAATACCTGAGAAAACGGGATGGTCAAATATTTGGAAAAAATAATATAACCCATAATAAACACGCCAATGGATGATATTAAAACAGCTCCTGCTGAAACATCCTTGGCTATCTTTGCCAGCGCATGATATTTTTTGCCGCAGACAATATCTACCGCAGTTTCAATGGCGGTGTTTACCATCTCTGCAAATAACAATATTACAATGGAGAGCGAAAGAAGCGCAAACTCGGCTGCGGGAAGATTTAAGATAAGGCTTAAAAAGAGAGATGCCGCTGCTGCAGCAAAGAAGTACCTTATATGCCTCTGATGTCTTACTGCATATATGACGCCCTCTATGGCGCAATTGAGGCTTTCAAAAATATTTTTTGGTTTTACGAGTTCTTTATCTTCTTCCAATTTATAATCTCCAGATATATTACATTTTACAATCTGCACTTTGCAATCTTCATTAGTCTCTTCTCCTCTTTCTTCATCCTCAAAGCCTCTTTGCGTCCTTTTTCGTGGTCAAAACCCAATAGATGAAGTATGCCGTGAATCAAAAGCCTTGCCATCTCTTGATTCAGAGTTACGCCATTTTCTTTCGCCTGTGTTTTTGCAGTTTCTACTGATATGACAACATCGCCCAAAATGAGTTGGGAGTTGGGAGTTCGGGGTTCGGAGTTAAAATCCCACATGGGAAACGAAAGCACATCCGTAGACTTATCCTTTTTTAAATAACGTTTATTCAGTTTCTGAATGCCGGCATTGTCAGTCAGGAGTACGCTCAACTCCGCATTGTCACGGCAGCCCAAATCTTTTAATACCTCTCTTGCCAGCCTCTTTATCTCCTTTATCCCAGCCCCCGCCTTCTGCTCTTTTTGTATCAATACCTTCAATAACTCCCCCTTGATATATAAAATCTGTTCTTTCCGGATATTCTATTCTCTGATGGAACATGCCGATGAGCGCCCTTTTAAAATTCCTTGCAATGGCATTAATGTCTTTTACTGTTAATTCGCATTCGTCTAATTGGCCGTCCATAAATACCCTGTTTATTATCCTTTGAACCATAGCCTGAATATTTGCCGATGTCGGGTCAGGGATGGTCTTGGATGCGGCCTCCACCACATCGGCCAGCATCACCAGACCTGCCTCCTTGCTTCTCGGTTTAGGTCCTGGGTACCGAAAATCCTTTTCGTCAACCTCGTAGATATTTATACCCTCCTTAGCCTTTGCCTTCTGATAAAAATAGCTTATGAGAGATGTGCCGTGGTGCTGCCGGATTATCTCTGTAATCTCCTCTCCAAGCCTGTGATCGTTTGCAAGCTCTACGCCTTCGGTTACATGCGATATAAGTATCCTGGCGCTCACCTCGGGCGCAAGACTGTCGTGTTTATTTTCACCCCGCATATTCTCAATAAAATATAATGGGTTTTTTACCTTGCCGATATCATGATAATAGGCGCTTACCTTTGCCAGAAGAGGATTGGCATTCACTGCCTCTGCTGCCGCCTCCACCATGCTCCCTATAATAATTGAATGGTGATACGTGCCAGGGGCATGGAGCGCAAGTTCCTTTAACAGCGGGTGGTCCATCCTTGCCAGTTCAAGATGCCTTATATTGGTTGTGTATCCGAATACAATCTCAAATACAGGCGCCACGCCTGTAACTATCACTGATGTTATCTGGCCGCCAATGAATCCAAAGAGGATTGTAATGACACCTTCTGTTAATGACCAGTTGCCTTTGAGAATGATAAAACTTGCAATGACAAGCACATTTATACAACCCAGGATAAGACCTGCCTTTGTTATGGTAGCCCTTTGCGTGGCATGGCGGACAGCTTTGGCCGCTGCAATTCCGCCGATAAAAAAATATGCCGCAAGACCCAGGCTGCCTTCTAAAAACACGCCTGATATCAGACTTATTACTGCGGCAAAAATCAGCGCGGTCTCTGAATTCAGGAAAAGCCGGACAAGCATCGGCCCTGCGGCTGCCGGCAGGAGATACAGATACGGATGAAATGGTATGACAGGAAATGCTGTTTCAATGGACTTTGCAATAAATAACGAAAGCCTGACAAGCGTGAGAATGGTTATCAGTATAACACCCATGAGGAGGATGTCCTTGGGTGATGACGCAAATTTTCTTATATTCCGCGCAGAAAAGGTGTAGGCGGTGTAAAAAAGAATTATGCTAAAAAGAAAGACGCCAACGGTAGAAATTAAAAAACCTTTGCCGTAAGAGGCATCCTGCACCGCCTTCAGTTTTTTAACCGCATCTTCTGTAATCCTGTCCCCTCCCCTTACAACAATCTCCCCCTTTTTTATATCTGTCCCCTCCAATGTGATATCATGGTCAGCCATAACATCTATGACCGCAATATCACCGGCCTTGTAGGAATAACCAAAAAGCGAAATGTTTGTAGAAAATAAAAGAGCCACAATGCCGCTAATTAGAACAGCAGTGGCCCATCTCTGAAAAACAGGGGATTTTATTGATGCTGTGTGCATAACTAAAAATAGGTTGAGGTTGAGTAATTACTATGTTGAGTTTTTC
This sequence comes from Deltaproteobacteria bacterium, assembly GCA_030690165.1. Classification (NCBI taxonomy): domain Bacteria; kingdom Pseudomonadati; phylum Myxococcota; class Myxococcia; species Deltaproteobacteria bacterium. Next base: position 43,592 of record JAUYHF010000055.1, read on the forward strand.
TTAACCTTAACCTTATGTCTCCTCTTTCTTCCTCCCCCTTCCCTCGTATGCCTTAATTATCTCCTTAACCAGCGGGTGCCTCACCACATCCTTCTCGGTAAAATATGAAAACCCTATGCCTTCAATGCCCTGCAATACCTTCTGGGCATCTACAAGGCCGGACGGCTTTGCAAGGGGGAGGTCTATCTGAGTTATGTCTCCTGTTATAACTGCCTTTGAGCTGAACCCAAGCCGCGTCAAAAACATCTTCATCTGCTCGGATGTAGTGTTCTGGGCCTCATCCATGATTACAAAAGAATCATTGAGCGTCCTGCCGCGCATAAATGCGAGCGGGGCAACCTCTATCATCCCCCTCTCTATGAGTTTTTCCGCCCTTTCAAAATCAATCATATCGTGAAGCGCATCGTAGAGAGGTCTCAGATATGGGTCAACCTTTGCAGCCAGATCGCCCGGCAAAAATCCGAGTTTTTCTCCTGCCTCTACAGCGGGTCTGGTGAGTATTATCCTGTCCACCTCTTTTTTCGACAGCGCAGCCACTGCCATCGCCATCGCCAGATATGTCTTGCCTGTCCCTGCCGGTCCTATGCCAAAAACAATATCGTATTTTCTTATCATATCTATATACTTTTTCTGCGCAGGACTCTTTGGCGAAATAATCTTTTTCTTAAATGATATATAGACAGTATCGGTGAATATATCGGCAAGGTGGACTTCTCTATCCGTCTCAATCGCCCTTATGGCGTAGTCTATATCAGTTGGATGAAGGGCATAGCCCTTTTGGAGCAGTTCGCACAGTTCTTTTAAAAGCCTTTCTGCCAGTTGAACCCTTTGACCCTCGCCGTGGACTACAATAAGATTTCCTCTTGTATCAAGCTTTACCCCAAGTTTTTTCTCCAGACGCTTCAGATTTTCACCTGTCTCGCCGAACAGAGAAGCGGCAATAGCATTATCCTCTATCGTAATGTGCTTAAAGATTTTTTCTTCTATGTTCAACAAGGCCTGACTCCTCAAAAAAATAGCATCACAGAGTCAGAGGGTCATAGTGTCAAAGTCTTTTCTCATACTCTGACACTTTGACTCTTTGATACTTTGACTCTTGTTATTTAAACTCCAGCTCTTTAAACCATGCAATATCAATGTCAGGAAAAAGGTCATCCCTTTTCTGGCACATATCAAGAAAAATTTTATCGCTATTTGAAATATCCTTTCCTTCGCCTTTATCCCTTGCCAACCCGGCAAGCCTTTTAAAATCCTCGTAATGCCTTACAATCCTTGCCTCTGCGTAATCCTTTGCAGAAAAGGTGCTTATAAGAAACTGCCAATCAGAGGCCTCAAGTATGAGAAGCTCTCTGGCAGCCTGTTTAAGAATATCCTGCAGCAGGTTGTCTTCTTTTTTGTTGCCGTATTGCCTTGCGATTTTTATCATCTCTTCCTCTGCCTCGTAGATATGCTTCCATGTCCACTGGTTAGTGTCATTGAGCCATATCCAGTGATAGCCTCCCTCTCCCCACGAACCTTCAGGCAGTGATATGACCTCTGTTGGTCTTTGCCTGTCAAGATATTCGCCTGCAGTTACCATGTCTATACTTCCATCAAGATGAACGGCCTTTATTACGCTGTAAAGCCATTCAGGCCCTTCAAACCACCAGTGGCCAAATAATTCCGCATCATATGGAGATACAACAATGCCGGGCTCATTTTGAGCCTTGAGATACTCAGATAGATTTACCTTTATAAGTTCTTTAAAATGCTCAGCCTGCTCTGATGTTCTCGCGTAAGCAATTTCAGGCACATATCTTTCTTTATCCGCAAGGTCTGCCTTTGCGCTGGTAACCCTCCAGTATTTCATGCCGCCAGGAAATCGCTTTTTATGAAAATCAAGGTAATTGCCATCCCCCGGATAGCCCCACTCCCCGCTCCAAACCTGAAGGCCGGTCTTTGGATCTCTTGTAAAAACAGCCACAGGCATTTTTCCCTCTGCCGCGGAACCAACCCAATAGGCCTTATAAGGCGTCTTCTCTGCAGCCTCAGGCAGCGGCTTATACTGTTCAGAAAATCTTGCCCAGAGATTTTGCAGGGCCTCAAATCTGTCAAGATAGACGCCTATTGCCTTTCCGCCCTTTAACAGGTGCGCATCTATAAAGAAATACTCAATATGATTCTCGCTTAAAAATTCTTCCACACCCTTTCTGCTATAAGCCTCCACTTTGACGCCTGTATCAACCGGCGGCGACCATTTATAACCCGGCCTGTAGGCGCACTCCGGCAGCCATATACCCCGGGGCTGTTTTCCAAAATGTCTTTTATACGACGATACCCCTTGTTTGACCTGCGCCTGTATGCTTATATCCTGTGAAAGGAGCGGAAAATATCCGTGGGTTGCCCCGCAGGTGATTATCTCTATATGCCCCTCTCTCTGCATATCTGCAAAAGCCTTTACAATATTCTGTTCATATTTTTCCATGAAATCCTTGTATATGTTCCGGTAAAAGTCTTTCCACATCCTGGCGAGCTTTGCGAAATCAGCCTGGCCAAGGGCCTCAAACTCCTCTATATCTTTACCTGCCGCTTCCAATTTCTGGCCAAGGTATGTCTTAAACTCTGATTTAAAGGACTGATTTACAAGCATCTCTGTTAAAACAGGCGTAAGCCCAAGGGTCACCTTCGGGCTAATTCCCTCTGCAATTAAACGGTTAAAGACGTTCAAAAGCGGTATATATGTCTCTGCCGCCGCCTCATTCAGCCAGTCTGTTCCGTGAGGCCATCTGCCGTGCGATAGAACATAAGGAAGGTGGGAATGTAAAACAAAGGTAAATGAACCAATCTTTTCCATAAGCCTCCTATGAATAAAAGGGTCGAGAACCCTCTAACCCTTATCCATTTTATGTTATTTTGATTTCTATCATAAGGCTGCGCCTTTTGCAATTTCAATCAATATCCAACTCCCCTTGCCTCTTCATACCACTTATCAAAGTGATGCGCTAACAGAAGTTTTGAAAAATCTGAATCCTTATTAACTATCTCATAGACAATTGTAGGGGTTGCCGACTCAAAACCCTTAAATATTATTTCTCCTGCCTTGCATATCACATCTATCTGTTTAATCCCCTCTGTCATAAACACGCCAAACCACAATTCCAGCGCCTTAAACGGAAAGAAGAAGGTATTTTGTGTTTCTTTGTTCAATTCAGTTATCCGAACCTCCCGCTTAAAAAAGAACCCCCTTCCGCTGTTCTCTTTAATATATGCCTTTAACGCATCCGCGCTCAATGCCTGGCCTTTATTATATATATCGCTGGCAGCGCTCAATATCCTTAGAGAGGAAAGGGGCTCGCCGGAAATAATTCTTCTAAAATCTCTGAAACATTCCTGGGCCAGCGCAGAAGCCAGGTCTTTTGCCTCAGACATATCTTTACGGATAATCATGCCTTCCAGATGCTCATCCATGCTTGGAGGCACAAGGAAACCATATGTCTTATCTATATAAACATCAAGCGGATATTTGAGGCTTGGGTTGCGCCTCTTAATCCTTTCTTCTTCAAGAAGCCTCTCCATCTTTGCCCTTACTATAGAACTTCTCGCAGTGCCTCTGGCTGCTTCATTTATCTTTTCTCCAATAGCCACCTTTAACTCGCCCCAGAAAGCGTCTCTCATTACAATAATCTCAGCCTTGCTGCCATAGGTAATAAAGAGACCTGCCTCCATCTCCTGTCCTATCGCAGCCTCCAATTCATCTTTATATGTTTTCTCCAGCCTGTCCTCCTTCTCCTTCAATTCTATTGCCCTGGCCTCTAATCCTTTACCGCCGGCAGCCACAGCCTTCTCCAATTCAGCCATTTCCCTGCCAAACTCCTCTTTCATTGCCTCAAAGTTCTTATGGATGCTGCGGAGAAGCTCTTCTTCTGCAATATGATGAACCCTTCTCTCTAATTGCTCTTTATACCTCTTCATAACCAGCCGAATATCCTTTGCCAAGGCAATAAGATTGCTGACCCCGCCGGAAAATACCACGGCGTCGCCAAGCAGATTGTTCAATTTTATGTTCTTTTCATCATATGCCAAACCAGGGGCTGAAGAGCCGTATCTGCCTGCGGCCCTGAGGATGGGCTTATAGAAATTTGATTCCATAAAGTCCGCCATTATGATCTCCTTTGCCCTCAGGGTCTTCCTTGTAAAATCCTTCATGTCTACAAAGAGATGTCCTTCATCCTCTGCCTCTAACTCCTTTAATATTGCCATACTATCAGAGGAAAACCGGTAAAGCCTTCCCCTTTCATATTCCATTTTCAATGTCTCGATAGAAAACTCACCGCGCCTGTCAACCATCAATTCACGCATGGGACCGGCAAACCTCTCCACATCTTCATCAAATCTGTACGCGGTAAATGACTCTAATATGTCCCTAACGTACATGCCCCCTTTTCTTATTCCTAATAAGCCGCTAAAGGTGGTTTTTTTAACGGAGTCTATAAACTCCTCTATTGCATCTATTCTCTCTATTCTGCCTATATCCTTTTGAAACTGCGCCTTTATATTTTCTAAACCTTCCTTCAGTCTCGTCGTTATCTTTGTATCCGTAAAGAGCATCTGAATAAATCTATTGTCCTGATATAATTCGGCAAGCATCTGGTTAATCCCCATTCCAGGGGTGTCGTAATCCAGAAGGTAATCGCCTATCAGCTGTCTTAAATGGTTTATATTGGAGAACCTGAAAAGCCCTTCTCTGAGAGACGAATCCTTTTTTATCTCATTTTCCATCATCTGGATAATACTTGCGGCATCCTGATTGGGGACAGATTTCAAATCTGTCCCCAGTGCATTGTCATAAAATGGCTTTAATAAAGAGACTACATCGGCCTGAAGCCCGTATGGATTTAAATCGCTTAAAATAATATTCCCATGAATGGTCAAAAAACTTCTTGGTGTAAACCATTCCTCAAAAACCATCGGCGCTGCAGAGCTATTAGAAGCCGTTATTTGTCTTATTTCAGACGCCACATCCTTTACAGCAGCCTTAAAAACAAAATACAGGGCAAGCCCTGCTATCTGATCCAGCCTTTCATAACTAAGGCCTTTTATCTTTGTATTTCTTATAATGGCCTCTTTCTTCCGTATGGCAATATTTATCATAGCCATAATCGCCAGAACAGATGTCTTCTCCACGCCTTCCAAGCGCACCTCTTCAAGCACGGCCTTTCCCAATATTCCCTTGACCAGCGCATAAAATGTCTTTCCATAACCATCCGGAGAAAGCCATGCCTTTAATATCCCGCTGTCAATAAAGGGTGTTGTTGTTAATATTTCGCAGGCAATATTTTTTTCTACTGAGCCGGGCAGGAAATAATCTGTCCTATAAGTCTTCTCTGAGAGGGTTGTTTTTATATCAATGGTGGAAGGAAGGCTGCCTTTGATTTCGTGTTCAGAGCCTGGTTCAAAACGTCTTCTTAAAAGTATCAGCAGCGCAAGAATGGCTCTTTCTATTACAGACTCATCTTCTACGCCGAACAGGCAGGGTATCTTTAAGTCTTTTATAGACTCCCCTAAACGGAATCTCGTATAAGAAGGCTCTATCATCCACAATCTGCCTGTTTTAAGTTCAAATCCTTTTTGTAAAATACCATCAAGGACTTTGAGCCTCTCTTTGACGAATGTATGGTAGGTATCTGTCGGCATAGAATTAGCAGGCAGCTTACAACAGATGGGTGCGCTTCGCTTCATCCATCCTACGAAACTCCTTACTGCTTACTGTCTTTTAATAATTCCCTCAAAAATCCCTCTCCCATCCTCTCCCCCAAGGATTGATTCACAAACCCTTTCAGGGTGAGGCATAGCTCCGAAGACATTTCCTTTTTCGTTGATTATGGCTGCAATATTATTGACTGAGCCGTTTGGGTTGATATTCTCTGTAATTCGGCCGTCCTGAGTAGAATATCTGAAAATTATCTGGTTATTATCCTCCAGCCTTTTGATAGCGTCTTTATCCGCAAAATAATTTCCGTCAGCATGGGCAATAGGGATGTTTAATATCTGGTTTTTCTGATATGTATTTGTAAACATGGTCTGGTTATTCTCTACCTTTACATAAACATTCTGGCAGATGAACTTAAGGCTCCTGTTTCTCATCAAGACCCCCGGCAAAAGCCCTGCCTCTGTTAATATCTGAAAACCATTACATATGCCTATAACACGACCGCCTTTATTTGCAAAACGAATCACCTCATTCATTACCGGTGAAAATCTGGCAATAGCTCCGGTCCGTAAATAGTCTCCATATGAAAATCCGCCTGGCAGGATAATACAGTCAAACCCTTTGAGGCTTGTATCCTTATGCCAGATATATTCAGCCTCCTGGCCCATAACATGCTTGGCCGCATGATAGCAGTCGTGGTCGCAGTTTGAGCCTGGGAATACGATTATGCCAAATCTCATTCTATCTCTACCCTGTAGTCTTCAACAACAGTATTTGCCAGAAGTTTTTCGCACATTTCCTTAAGGCTTTTTTCCGCATCTTGTTTAGATGAGGTGTCAAGCTCAACTTCAATAAACTTGCCTATTCTTAAACCCTTGACCTCACTGTATCCCATAGATGCAAGGGCATCGCCCACAGCCTTTCCCTGCGGGTCAAGCACGCCTTTTTTTAATGTCACAAAAACCTTTGCCTTCATAAAATCTCTATCTTTCATAGACTACCCTTCCTGCAACTATTGTCTTTACAGCCTTCCCTTTCATTTTCCACCCGTCAAACGGCGTATTCCTGCTCTTTGATTTTAATTCTTTGGCATCCACAATCCACTCCTTGTTCAAGTCAACAATTGCTATATCAGCATCGGCCCCGACTTTTAATTGCCCCTTGCTGTCAAGCCCAAACAGTTTTGCCGGATTTGCGGATAATTTTGCAATCAATTCCGACAATGTTAAAACATTATCGGAAACAAGCCTTAAACACAGAGGCAGGGCTGTTTCCAGACCGATAATCCCGTTTGCCGCCTTATCAAACTCAACATCCTTTTCATCAAGCGTTTGCGGTGCATGGTCGGTTGCAATCGCATCTATTGTTCCATCCTCAAGCCCTCTTTTTATTGCATCAATATCTTGCATGGTTCTAAGCGGTGGGTTCATCTTTGTATTTGTATTATAGCCTATAACAGCCTCATCCGTCAGGGTAAAATGATGCGGCGTAACCTCTGCCGTAATATTTAATCCTCTTTGTTTTGCATTTCTTACAAGCGCAACAGATCCTTTTGTGCTTATATGGGCAATATGCAATCTTCCTTCTGTAAGCTCCGCCAGTGCAATGTCTCTTGCCGCCATAATATCCTCTGCTGCATCGGGAATGCCTTTAAGTCCGAGTTTTGTTGACACAAAACCTTCATTCATAACGCCATCCCCTGCAAGACCTGTGTCTTCGCAGTGGCTTATTACCAATAAGTTAAACTGCTTTGCATATTCCATTGCCAGTCTCATAAGCCCGCTGTTTGCAACAGGCCTTCCGTCATCAGATATTGCAACGCATCCTGAATCTTTTAATTCTCCTATCTCTGCAAGGGTTTCACCTTTCAGTCCTTTGCTTATTGCGCCAATGGGAAGAACATTTATAACACCTTCTTCCATTGCCTTTTTAAGTATATACCGTGTAACCGATGTATTATCATTTACCGGGTTTGTATTTGCCATGCACGCAATTGAGGTAAATCCGCCTGCTGCTGCCGCCATTGTGCCTGTCCTGATGGTCTCCTTATATTCATAACCAGGTTCCCGCAGATGCGTATGCATATCAATAAAACCCGGGCAGACAAGTAGTCCAGAGGCATCAATGGTTCGGAGTCCAGTGTCAGAGTCTTTAACCCTTTGCCCCTTTGACACTTTGACTCTTTGACCTTCTATTCTGATTTCTTTTATCTTTTCCCCCTCAATCAATACATCCCCTATCCCATCAACCCCATTTGCAGGGTCTATCACCCTTCCGCCTTTGATTAAGAACTTATTCACGGCTGCCTCCAAGCAACAGATAAAACAGCGCCATTCTCACAGCAACGCCGTTTTTGACCTGACCTAATATCAGTGAATACGGCCCGTCAGCAACATCAGATGAAATCTCAACACCCCTGTTTATTGGCCCCGGGTGAAGTATGACAACATCCTTTTTTGCATTTGCAAGTTTTACAGAATCAAGGCCAAACAACCTTGAATACTCCCTCACTGTCGGGAACAGTCCTGCCTTCTGCCTTTCCAGTTGAATCCTTAATATCATTATAACATCCGCATCTTTTATAGCATCTTCTATTTTGTAAAATACCCTGCACCCGGTTTTTTCAATGCCGGAAGGCATCATTGTAGGAGGCCCTGCAACCATGACCTCTGCACCAAGTTTTATGAAGCCGTATATATTGCTTCTCGCAACCCTTGAATGAGAAATATCGCCTATTATTGCAATCTTTAAGCCCTCTATCTTTTCAAATCTTTCCCTGACAGTCAATAAATCAAGGAGCGCCTGGCTTGGGTGTTCATGGCTGCCGTCCCCTGCATTTATCACAGAGCACTTTACAAGCCTTGCAAGTATTTCAGACGCGCCGCTTGAAGGGTGTCTCAAGACTATGCAGTCCGGGTGCATTGCCTCAAGATTTTTTGCAGTGTCTTTTAATGTCTCGCCCTTTACAACACTGCTTGTTGACACAGAGATATTTATCGCGTCAGCGCTCATCCTCTTTGCGGCAATCTCAAAGGATGTCCTTGTCCTTGTAGATGCCTCATAAAAAAGATTTATGATGGTTCTGCCGCGAAGCGTCGGAACCTTTTTTATCTCCCTTTCAGAGACCTCTTTAAAGGACTGCGCAGTTGATAAGATAAGTTCTATCTCGTCTCTTGCAAGATCTTCAATAGTTAATATATCTTTTCTCTTAAGCCTCATTCAATCTCCACAGTCACATCATCCTCGCCATCTGTCTCTTTCAAGCGCACCTTTACCTTTTCCTGTACTGAGGTGGGCGCATTCTTGCCGACATAATCCGGTCTTATGGGAAGTTCCCTGTGCCCCCTGTCTATCAGGACGGCAAACTGGATATTGGCAGGCCTTCCGAAGTCCATTATCACATTCATCGCAGCCCTGATTGTCCTTCCTGTAAAAAGCACATCATCAACAATAATAACCTTTTTATTATCAAGGGGAACGGGTATATCTGTTTCTTTTAATACCGGCTGGTCATGCTTCATCCCGATATCATCCCTGTAAAGAGTTGCGTCAACAGCGCCGACCGGCAGGTTAACATCCTCTGTTTTATTTAATATCTCCCTTAATCTTCTGGCAATATATACGCCGCGGGTCGGAATGCCAAGGATGACGATATTTTCAACACCCTTATTCTTTTCAATAATCTCGTGCGCTATCCTTGTCAGCGCCCTTTCCATGTCCTTTTCATCCATTATATGTTTTCTATGCATATCAACCTTCCCCGTAAGACGGCTCTGACGCAAAAAAATACCCCCTTATTTTTTAATAGCCTGATTAAGGAGGTATCAAAAACATTTAAGTTATATTTTATCATTTCCAATCCCTTTCTTAACCTCTCCGGGTCAAATTAAAAGGGGAGGTAGAACTACTGCTTTGCCCTTATCAGCCTAACAGCGTCTATATTAAAATAAAGCGTCCTGGTGTATCTGTCAAAAAAATTTACATCTATCTTATAGCGAAGAGAAACCTCTATGTCGGAATCCCTTCTATCCACAATAATATCCTTCTCCTCAATGGGAAGCCCAAACTCCTTAACCCTGATCATGATATATTTTACTATCTGCTCGTCAGTGTACAGATGAGCGTTATCGGCATCATTTGCAACCTCTGTATTTATCATGTAGTAAGTAATGTATGGCGGGGCAAATTTGATGCCGATATAGACCGCGGCAACTATCAAAATAACCCAAAAGAGGGTCCCAATGCTTATCTTGCCGTCTTTATTCTTCCATCTCCTCCCCATTTTAAACATTTATACACTGTTATTATTATGAGAGTCAATGTAAATTTTCCAAATTCCCTTTAATCGGTTGACTTTTGTAAATCGGTATAGTATATAAAAACCTCAGTTTATTAGTTTGTAATCCTGAAAAAGGCAGTTATTCCCAATTCAGAATTTGTTCACTGGCGGGCGTAATTCAATGGTAGAATGGAAGCTTCCCAAGCTTCATACGAGGGTTCGATTCCCTTCGCCCGCTCCAAAAAATAATATTACAGCCGTGAAAATGAAAAAGAGATATCATATTTTCTCCATATTATTCTCCATCTATTTTTCTGTCTTTGCCATATCTCCACTTACATGCGCCTACAGCTATAATGATATTGCTGCACAAACGGATATCTCAATAAAAAATATAAGGTTATTTGCCATAGACCTGCTCTTATCATCGCTTGCCAAAAAGGAAAGCAGGGAACAGAATAATGACAACAATCCCGCATCTTCTTTCCATATTTTGCTGAAAAAGAAGAAGGCAACTTTATCTTCAAATAAGATAGAAATATCAAGCAATGTTTTTTTAAAGACCGGCCATGCAACAGAGGTTTTTACCTTCTTGACGGAAACATTTTCTGCAATGTCAGCGCCTCAGGGTAACAAATCTGTATTTCGAAACGGCTTTTATCTGCCCCATTCCGGCCTTTCGCCGCCTTTCATCACATCGCGCTTATCGTGACCATATAACTTAATAATCTCATCCAACATAAGATATGGCTTTATTAATCCGCAATTTGTATCAATTTGTTTTTTCACGTTCACATTGATTTTATCACAGAGAGTTAATATATTTTACATAGGAGGAAATATTATGAAGAGATTTTTACTTTTTATGACAATCGCTATCCTGTTTACTGTTTGGGGATGCAGTAAAAAAGTCGTGACATCAGAGACAGCCGTTGGACAGATACCAAAGAAAGAGGCAGCCCAGACAGAGGCGGTCAAGGAGAAAGAAACCGCCGCAGTTACCGCGCCTGTTGAGGCTCCATCCATAACACCAGAAGCCGTGAAACAAGAGGAAGCTGTTACAGAGGAGAAAGAAGCCGCCGCAGTTGCCGCGCCTGTTGAAGTTCCATCCATAATACCAGAAACCGTGAAATCAAAGGAAGCTGCTATAGAGGAGAAAGAAACTGCCGCAGTTACTGCGCCTGTTGAGGCTCCATCCATAATACCAGAAGCCGTGAAATCAAAGGAAGCTGCTATAGAGGAGAAAGAAACTGCCGCAGTTACTGCGCCTGTTGAGGTATTAAAGCTGCAGGACATATTCTTTGATTTCGACAGGTTCCTTATCAGGGAAGAGGCCAGGCCGGTTCTTGAGACAAATGCGGATTACTTGAAAGCCAATAAGGATTCTAAAATTCTTATTGAAGGCCACTGTGATGAAAGGGGAACCTCGGAATACAATATGGCCCTTGGCGAGAGAAGGGCGCAGTCTGCAAAAAAATACCTTATTGATCTGGGTATAGACCCATCGAGGATATCCACTATAAGTTACGGTAAAGAAAAGCCATTCTGCACAGACCACAACGAGGGATGCTGGCAAGAAAACAGAAGGGCGCATTTTACCATAAAGTAAGAATCCTATCTGCATTTCTTATACAAGATTTTATACACAACGTCACCGTAAAGGGAAGAACGTGGAGGTCTAATCATGAAGATTACAATCCGACTTATTATTTCTCTCCTTTTTGCGGTGGCGCTCGTGGCTGCTGTCTTCTCATATTATCAGGTCAGCGCCGAAAAGGACCGTCTTACAGGCGAGCTGGAGCGGAGGACCATTATTCTGGCCGAGGGCATGCATGAATCCATAATCCCACTTATAACATCCAATTCCCTTTCTAAACTAAACCGTCTCGTGACGCGGTTCGGAAACCGCGGACGGCTCAAAGGGGTAGCTGTATACGACAGGCAGGGCAATATCATGGCAATAACACCTGATCTGGCGCTGAAGATTGAGAAGCCCCTTCCAGAGGTAGTAAGCGCCATCGAAGAAAAAAGTCCTGCGGGGATGTTTGTCCGTATTGATGACAATAATATGTATCTTTATGTCCTTCCTGTTCAGCAGGATGACGAGGTTATAGGCGCCATAACACTATTTCACGAGGCCTCCTATATAGATGTGAGGATCAGGGAGATATGGAGACACAATCTTATCAGGCTTCTGATCCTCTCGTTTATGATCGTTATAATTACCCTTATAATCGTGCGCTGGAGTATCACAGGCCCAATAGCCCGGATTGCGGAATGGATGAGTGAGTTAAGGAAAGGAAAGATAAACAGACCTATGAATTTTATAAAGGGAGACATACTGGCTCCCCTGATTTCTGAGGTTACGCATCTGGGCAGAAGCCTTGCCATGGCGCGCGCGAGGGCAGATGAGGAGGCAAAACTGCGTTTCCATGCCGAGTCACTCTGGACAGCGCACAGGCTAAAGGAGCATATGCGTGTTGAACTCGGCGGCAAAAAATTGTTCATGGTCTCAAACAGGGAGCCTTACATGCACACCAAAGAGGGACGCATGGTCAAATGCATCGTACCGGCAGGCGGGGTGGTTACTGCGCTGGACCCTGTAATGAGGATATGCGACGGTATCTGGATCGCCCACGGCAGCGGAGATGCGGACAGGGAAAGAGTGGATGGCAATGACAAATTGCGTGTGCCGCCGGAAGAGCCCGCGTATACGCTCAAGAGGATATGGCTCACAAAAGAGGAGGAAGACGGCTATTATTACGGGTTTGCAAATGAGGGCATCTGGCCGCTTTGCCACATTACCCATACCCGCCCTGTCTTCCGTCTGGAGGACTGGGGGTATTATCAAAGGGTAAACGAAAAGTTTGCCGAGGTGCTGCTGGAAGAGATCTCCGGAGAAGAGTCGCCGCTGGTTTTAATCCAGGACTACCATTTTGCCCTCCTTCCGCTTCTGGTCAAGGAAAAGCGGCCTGATGCGAAGGTATCCCTTTTCTGGCACATACCCTGGCCAAATCCTGAGGCCTATGGGATATGTCCATGGCTGCGGGAGATACTGATAGGCATGCTCGGGGCTGATATTATCGGTTTCCACACACAATTCCACTGTAATAATTTTTTGGATACCGTTGATCGTTTTCTCGAATCAAAGCTCGACTGGGAACAATTCTCGGTAGAGCGGGGCGGCAGCACGACTATCGTCAAGCCATTTCCCATAAGCGTCGATTTTGATGGTTTAACACTGAATACCCCGGCTGCCCATGATAAAGAATCGCTAAAGGAAAATCTGCTCAAAGAGATTGGGGCGCAGGGCAAGATTATCGGCATAGGGGTCGATCGTGTTGATTATACAAAGGGTATCCCTGAACGGTTCAGGGCAATTGAGAGATTTCTGGAGAAATACCCTGATTTTATAGGCAGGTTTACCTTTGTAGAATTAGGGGCCCCGAGCCGGCTTCATGTAAAACGATACAGAGACCTGATGACTGAGGTGGAAGAGACTGTGGAGAAGATCAACTGGCGTTTTCAGACCAAAGGGTGGAAACCTATTGTCTTCCTTAAGGCACACCACAGCCATGATGAGATTAACCAATTTTATAAGATTGCTGACCTCTGTATGGTTACTTCCCTCCATGACGGAATGAATCTGGTTGCGAAAGAGTTTGTCGCCTCCCGAAGCGATGAAGACGGTGCGTTAATCCTCAGCCAGTTTACCGGCGCTTCCCGCGAGCTAAAGGATGCGGTTATCGTAAACCCTTATGATATAGAAATGATGGCAGATGCCATATATATATCGCTCAACATGGATTCCTCTGAAAAGTCTGAGCGAATGAGACGGATGCGCGCTGCGGTAAGGGAACAAAATATTTACCGCTGGGCAGGGAATTTAATTACAAGCCTGGCGCGTCTAAGGCTGCCTGACACTTCAAATGAAAAGGCCGGATAATACCTTAAAACCGATTTATATTTTTGGAAGGAATAGTGCTCAAGCCTGGCTTTCTGGAGCAGAAGGCTGCCGCAAGATGGCATTGTTTTTGGATTATGATGGCACATTGGCGCCTATTCAGAAAAACCCTGCCGAATGCATCCTGCCGGATGGACTGAGGAGACAATTGAGCGCGCTGGCAGACACAGATTGCTGCACTGTTTCCATCCTGAGCGGAAGAAGGCTTCATGACATCAAAAAAAGGATCGGTATCCGTAAGATTTACTATGGAGGAAATCACGGGATAGATATCTGCGGTCCCGGTCTGAGATACACACATCCTGAGGCCATGCGAATAAAACCGCTTATTGACGATGTAAAAAAGAGGCTTGAAAAAGAAATCAGGGGGATTGCAGGCGCATGGCTTGAGGGAAAACTGTTTACATTGAGCCTGCATTTCCGTGCCGTAAGACAGGATAATATCCGGCATGTCAAAAAAATCTTTTATAGGGTAATTGAGCGTTTTCCGGAAAAAGGACGTTTATCCGTAATCAGGGGGAAGAAGGTTCTGGAACTCGTTCCCAATATATCGTGGGGGAAAGGGGAGGCCAGCCTGTGGTTGCTGAAGCAATGGGGAGGCAGATACCTGCCTGTATATGTGGGAGATGACAAAACGGATGAGACCGCCTTTAAAGCACTTAGTAAAACAGGCATAACCATCCGCATCGGGAAATCCAGGAATACATCAGCCCGCTTCTATCTTAAGGGATACCGGGAGGTTCCACGATTATTAGAGCAACTCAGGGATATAATAAAAAAACCTGCCCTTTATTCGGAGTTTGAAGGTGAGGCAAAATACTCATGCGCCAACCCACTGCATTGAATTAGTGTGTTGTTCTATACTCCTTTCTTGACAAAAAGATTTTGAAAGGATATATCTTAGCAAACTTATATGGATAAGCCTATACCTGTGAAAACGGAAAAAAAGATCAGGCAGCATTATTTTGTGGCAAAAGAACTGCAGATTACTATAACCATTCTGGTAGTATTGGCGCTTTTAGGCGGAGCGTTTTTACAGTCAATATCCTCGGCGCTAAGTTCATTTTTTGGCTTTACAACACCTGCTTTAACCATCTTTCTTACCATTGGTTATGTTGCGATTGTTGCAATTTTGTCCATCTTTTTTGCCCACAAGTTTCTCGGACCGTTTAAAAGACTGGAATACGAGATGAAGATCATTAGCAGCGGAGAGTTGGATAAACGGCTCTCTATCAGAACAAAAGATGACCTGTATGTCAGAAACTTTGTCGCCTATGTCAATAAATTTATAGAAAACTTTGAAAACATGAGCAAGGATTACAGCAAACTCCACAGCGTCATATCTATCCAAATGGGTGATATAATAAAAAAAATAGAAAAGGGGCAGCACAACCCGGAGGATATAAAGGAGACCCTCAAAACCATTCAGAGACATATACACGAATTAAGAGAGAAATGGTAATCCCTTTCCTTAAAAATCTTTTCTTTATTGCCTTCACTATAATCCTTTTAATAGTTGATAACTTCATTGGCGAATGCGCATCGCAGCCAAAAATATCTAATGCCCTTAAAGGAACAAATGTTCAGCGTTCCATGGTAGTTGCCGTTATTGATGGAGACACCATTGAGATTGAAGGAGGGCAACGGGTAAGGTATCTTGGCATTGACACCCCTGAGACAGGGCAGCCATTTTATGAAGAAGCAAGGAACAAAAATAAAGACTTTGTTCTTGGAAAGAATGTCAGATTGGAGGTGTGCAAAAGTGAACCAACTGACAAATATGGAAGGCTTCTTGCCTATGTTTACATAAACCAAACAATGGTCAATAGAGAGCTTCTAATATCCGGCTATGCCAGGATACTTATAATCCCTCCATGCGGCGTTGAAAAGGCAGACGAGTTCAGGCAATATCAAAAAGGAGCGATGAAAAAGAAGGTCGGACTGTGGGGTAAGAGAAAACCGGTGATAATAAAAGATTTTATCCCTGCATCGGATGCTGCCAGATTTATTGATGAAAGGAAGGCAATATATGGAAAGGTCATGGGGGTGCGGGAAGGAAAAAATATAATTTTTATTGAGATAGGAAATACCTCCAAAATAGACTTAAGGGTCGTGATATTTCAGCAGGATAAAAAGAACTTTAAAGATGACAGGATTGATCCCTTAACCCATTATCAGGGTAAAAAAGTAGTTGTATATGGAAAAATAAAAATGTATAAAGGAAACACTGAGGTTATCGTAGGCAGCCCATCTCAAATAGAGGTGTGGTGAGCGAAGCGGCCATGCTGCTCGTTATTGACATAGGCAATACAAATATCGTCATTGGCATTTATGACAGGAACAGGCTTGCCCATCATTGGCGTCTTGGCACAAAAAAGGCGCGGACTGCTGATGAGTACGGGATTATGATGATGGGCTTTTTTAATTTCGGCGGGATACAAATAGACAGTATTGACGGCGCCATACTATCCTGTGTTGTCCCTCCGCTTACAGATACATTTCTTGAAATGTCGGAAGTATATTTTAAAATCAAACCAATCGTTGTCGGCCCCGGCATAAAGACAGGCGTGCCGATTATGACAGACAACCCAAAAGAGGTTGGCGCTGACAGGATTGTGAATGCGGTTGCCGCGTATGAAATTTATAAAAGCGCTGTTATCGTTGTTGATTTCGGCACAGCCGCAACATTTGACTATGTGTCTCAAAAAGGGGAATATCTGGGCGGCGCTATTGCCCCCGGTATAGGCATATCAATGGATGCGCTTTTTCAAAGGGCTGCAAAACTTCCGAGGGTTGAAATATCCAAACCAAAAAATATTGTCGGCAAGAATACAGTTGACAGCATTCAGTCAGGCATATTTTATGGATATATAGGGCTCGTGGATGGCATTGTTGAAAGGATGAAGAAAGAGGTTGGGGCAAAAACCAGGGTTGTGGCTACAGGCGGCTTTGCCGGACTTATTGCGCCGGAGAGCAGGACAATTGAAGATGTTAATGAGTTCCTGACCCTTGATGGCCTGAAGATTATTTATGAAAGGAATGTGTAATGATAGCAGAGTCTTCAGAGGAGAAGTTTAAACAAGGGATGCAATTTTTAAAAAACAACAATCTTGAGAAGGCAACGAGGTCGTTTGAAAAGGCATATCAAGAGGATAAGGAAAATGCAAGGTATATGTCTTATTACGGAATGTGCGTTGCAATGAAATGGGGAGAGATAGGGTTGGGAATTGAGCTCTGCACAAGGGCGGTAAAGAAGGAATTTTATAAGACTGAATATTACATAAATCTTTCCAGGGTATATATTAAGGCCGACAATAAGAAAGGAGCCATTAATGTTTTAAAAAAAGGGCTCAGGTTTGACCCTGAAAATGATATTATCCATGAAGAACTGGTAAAATTCGGGGCAAGAAAAAAACCTATAATACCATTTATGAATCGCTCTAATCCAATCAATAAGTTTCTCAGCATATTTTTCAGGAAGACAATGCCTGGCCTTATCAGCAGGCTCAAAAGAGAAGAAAGAGACGTGAAGAAAGATGTGGGTGGAGCAAGGCAACTATGAAGATATCACCCAATCTGGAAAAATTTATCTCCCCTCAAACACCAAAGGAAACAAGGCTTATGGCTGCAAAGGCTGTGCTTCCTATGGGGCCAAAGGATATTGTTGCCGTCCTTTCCATCCTTATCAGCGATACAGATATCGAGGTCAGTGAAACAGCAAGAAAAAGCCTTGAAGGGATCCCATCCCATTTATTGCTGACGGTTTTGGATGGCGATTTAGATCCTCTTGTTATAAAAACCGTCGTCAATATACATAAGGGTAATGATGCCGTACTTGTTATGGCGGCTTTAAATCGCAATACGGATGATGAGACCATGGCGCTTATGGCCTCGAATGCCCCGGAAGGTGTGGCGCGGGTTATAGCGGAAAATCAGACCAGGCTTATGCGTAACCCCTCCCTTCTGGATGCGCTTAAGACCAATCCTTCTGTCGGTAAATCCGTTGTTGACAGGGTTACAGTCTTTCTTATATCAGTTGGCAAGATATGCCCAAAAGAAGCGGCTGTCTCTATGCCTGCCGAGGTAGAGCCTCTGCAAATAAAGGAGCCAGAGAAGGAGGTTGTATTACCGGCGGAAGAGGTTGCTGCCGTTGACGCTGAATTGAAGATAGAAAAAGAGGCTGCAACTGAGGCGGAAAAGGAAAGTCTTTATAAGAGGGTGCAGCATTTGAATGTTTCAGAAAAGATTAAGCTTGCCCTGCTCGGCAATAAAGAGGCAAGGGACATACTAATGAAAGATTCCAATAAACTTGTTTCCTCTACAGTGTTAAAAAATCCAAGGATTACTGAAGACGAGATTACGAAGGTGGTTAACTCAAGGAGTATTTCGGATGATATACTCAGGCAGGTGGCAGGCAACAAAGAATGGCTAAAAAAATATCCCATCAAATTAGGCATGGTGAATAATCCTAAGACGCCCTTGACAGTCGCCATCCGGCTCTTAAATCAGTTAAATGGAAAAGATGTGCAGCATATTGCCAAAAGCAAAAATGTTTCAAGCGCCTTGTCATCGGCGGCAAAAAAGATAGTTCTGCAGAAGGAGAAAAAATAGACTCCATATGTATGATGTAATCATTATAGGCGGAGGCCCTGCCGGCCTTACAGCAGGCATATATGCCCAGAGGGCAAGGCTTAAAACGCTCCTTCTGGAAAAGGAGATGGTAGGCGGCCAGATTGCCGTAAGCGATGTTATAGAGAACTATCCTGGTTTTCCGTCAATAAGCGGCGCAGACCTTATGGAGAAGTTTGAGGGGCATGCGAAGGGACTGGGGCTTGAAATTAGAATGACGGATGTTATAGCAGTTGAAGATATGGGCAAAGAAGTGATTGTAAAGACCTCTGAGGGAGATTTGACAGCAAGGACAGTGATTGTGGCCACAGGCGCAAAACCAAGAAGGCTCGGCATTTCCGGAGAAAAGGAATTTACAGGCAAGGGAGTTTCATACTGCGCAACGTGCGACGGCCCGTTTTTTAAAGGGCAGAGGGTTCTGGTTATCGGCGGCGGCGATACGGCTGTAAAAGAGGCTGTTTATCTATCAAGGATTGCTGGTAAGGTTTATATTGTCCATAGAAGAGACCAACTCAGGGCTGAAAAGATAATTCAAGAAAAAGCCCTTTCCATCCCGAATATAGAGATGCTGTGGAGCCATGTTTTGAAAGAGATAAAAGGGGAAAAAGGGGTTGAAAAGGTTGTCTTGCAGAACCTCAAGGATAACAGCTTAAAGGAGATTGACGCCGAGGGGGTGTTTATCTTTACTGGCATAAATCCAACAACTGATTTTGTTGATGTGGAAAAGGATAAAAGCGGTTTTATAAAGACCGACCAGAATATGCAGACATCTGTAAAAGGCATATTTGCGGCAGGGGACTGTAGGACAACACCGCTTAAACAGGTATCAACAGCAGTTGGAGATGGCGCAATAGCCGCATTCATGGCAGAAAAGTATATAGAAGAGAGATAGGTTAGGCTAAAAACCACCTAACCCTCGGATTTATTTGGTAGCGGGGACAGGATTTGAACCTGCGACCTTCGGGTTATGAGCCCGACGAGCTACCGGACTGCTCCACCCCGCAATAGAAAAATATCTTAAACTACTACGATAACAAAAGTCAAGGTTTTTAAAAAAATACTAATGGGTTGCATAAATATCTTTATTTGCTATACTATAAACCTATTGTAGGGCAATTTATGAGAATCGTAATTATAGTATTTTTGATTGTCATTTTATCCGCAGAATGTATTTTCTTGCGTCACGCAATTGCCGATATTTACGTCTATACGGACGAAAAAGGCATTACACATTTTTCCAACACTCCCACCTCGCCTAAATACCGCTTAAAGATACGGGAGGTTCGTTTTGATTATAAAAGACTGTCTTCCGGCGTGTATGATAAACCTATAAACGATGCATGTATAAAGCACGGTATTGACCCTTTGCTTGTAAAGGCCATCATAAAGGCAGAGTCGGATTTCGATCCGCAGACTGTATCAGTAAAAGGGGCCAGGGGATTAATGCAGCTTATGCCGGAGACTGCTGATGATATGGGGGTTGCTGATATAGATGATCCGCAAAATAATATTGACGGCGGCGTAAAATATCTTAAACGTCTTATGGGAATATTCAAATCTGATTTAAAGCTGGTAGTTGCGGCATACAATGCAGGCGAGAATGCGGTTATTAAATATAAGAGCGTCCCGCCATTTAAAGAAACCAGGCAGTATGTTAAAAAGGTGTTAAAATATTTAAATGATTATGAGCAGACTGGAGTTAAACTTGCAAAAGAGTGATGTTTTTAAGTCTGTCCAGAGACACGAGGCATGGAATCTCCCGAACGCTGTTTCGATACTGCGAATACTTACTGTCCCTGTTCTTATACTACTTCTCCTGTCGCCTGACAAAGAGATTAGCATTATTGCAGCCGTTATATTTGCTGCCGCATCTATGACAGATTGGCTGGATGGCTATCTTGCAAGAAGGATGGCTGTAGAAACCATATTTGGCAAGTTTTTAGACCCGTTAGCTGATAAGCTGCTTATAGTTACGTGCCTTGTTATGCTTATATCATTAGGCAGGGCTCCGGCATGGATGGTTGCCCTTATAACAGGCAGAGAGATAGCGGTTACAGGATTAAGGGCTATGGCGTCTGTTGAAGGGGTTGTTATTGCGGCCGGCAGGCTTGGGAAATATAAGACAATATTCCAGATAGCTTCTGTTGCAGCGCTGATAGTTCATTATAAATTTTTAGGGATAGATTTTCATATTGCGGGAATGGTTCTCCTCTGGATTGCCCTTGTATTTACCATCTGGTCAGCCGTGGATTACTTTGTCAGATTTTTAAGAAAATAACCGTGATATAGCATTGGAGTCTGTTTTATTGTTATTGCAGCAGTCTGTGAGCTAAAATGGAGCCGGCGAAGGGAATTGAACCCTTGACCTGCTGATTACGAATCAGCTGCTCTGCCCCTGAGCTACGCCGGCAGGTAAAAAACGGTCTAAATATGATTCAAACTGTGAGGTTTTTATTTAACACTTAACTTTCAACTTGTCAATGGCAACATGGAAATTAGGGATTAGAAATTAAAAAATATATGACGCAGCCATCAAAATTCAAGGTTTCTGAAAACCTTAATTCCACAATTCCTCAAATGGATAGGGTTCTCATTGTAGATGACGACCTGATGATCAAGGTGATGCTTGAGGATATACTTCATGCGCATGGCTATCAGACCTACCATGCCTCAAACGGCCGTGAAGCTGTGAGACTTGTGAAGGAACACACGCCTGAAATAATTCTCATGGATATTGTAATGCCTGAAATGGACGGCATAGCGGCATGCAAGGCTATACGCAGTACGACCCTGCCCATCCGCCCCTCCATCATCATGGTCTCCAATAAAAGCGATAAAGATGCCATAATTGAGGCGCTTGAAAAAGGGGCCGATGACTTCATAACAAAGCCTGTTGATGATATGGAACTCATTGCCAGAATCCATGCACAGTCCAGGATAAGGGGATTTTACCGGGAAATCTATGAAGATAAAAAAAATCTGGAAACCATATTTGATGTCACAAAGACTATTTCTTCAATGCTTAAGACTGAGGAGGTGCTTTATACAATTGTCAAGAGGGTGGCTGATATTACCGGCGCTGTCAGGTGTTCAATAGTGCTTATTTCACAAGAGGATATAGGCTATGTGCTTGCATCGCATGAAAGCCCAACAATAAAAGAGATTAAACTTGATTTAAACAAATATCCTGAAATAAGAGAGGCTCTCAAAAGCAAAAGGCCTGTTGTTATTGAAGATATATCAAGACATCCGCTCATGGCAGAGGTAAAGGATCTTGTAAAAGATCTTGATAGGATGAATGTGCTTGTCCTGCCCATTATATGGGAAGAAGAGGTTATCGGCACCCTTTTCTTAAGAACCAGAAGGCTCGGCAAAGGCTTTACAGAAAAGGATATAAATCTCTGCCAGATAATAGCGCAATCAGCATATCATGCAATTAAAAATGCCAGATTATTTGAAGAGGTCTCAAAAGAAAAAGAGGAGATGAAGACACTGGCCATAACCGACAGTCTGACCGAGGTATACAACCATAATTTCTTTTATACAAGATTAGAGGAGGAATTCAACAGGACGGTCAGATACGAAACACCAATCTCGCTGATAATGATGGATATAGATGATTTCAAGAGGATAAATGACACCTACGGACATAGAACAGGAGACCATGTTTTGAAAGAAGTTGCCGATATGATTAAAAAGCTTGTAAGAAAAACCGATATAGTTGCAAGATATGGCGGAGAGGAGTTCTCCGTTATACTTCCGCATACAAATCTGGATGGGGCAGAAGAAGAGGCTGAGAGGATAAGAGAAGCCATCTCAAGCCATGCATACGCAAATCTGACTAAGGAAACAATAACAATAAGCCTTGGCGTAGTTTCCTATCCAAGCGGGAAAACAATAATGAATGCCGGAGACTTTGTTAATCTTGCCGATACCGCCCTTTATGAAGCAAAAAGGAGCGGTAAAAATAAGGTCGTGGTATTGGGACGTAAATAAAACAGGCTTAATTGCCTTTCCCTGAAACCTTTATAGCGCAAAGACTTCCGCACATAGTGCAGACCTCTTTATCAGACGGCGGGCTGGATTCCCTTAAAAGCCTTGCCCTCGCAGGGTCAAGAGAAAGCCTTATCTGCTCATCCCAATTTAATGCCTTCCTTGCCTTTGCCATCTGAATATCCCTGTCCATTGCGCCCTTTACCCCTTTTACAATATCCGCTGCATGGGCTGCGATCCTTGACGCAATAACCCCTTCCCTTACATCATCTATTGTTGGAAGCCTCAAATGCTCTGACGGAGTCACGTAGCAGAGAAAATCCGCGCCTGCAGCGCCTGCAATTGCGCCCCCTATCGCAGATGTGATGTGGTCATAGCCTGGCGCTATATCAGTGACAAGAGGGCCAAGCACATAAAAAGGCGCGCCATGGCAGAGTCTTTTCTGCAAGAGGATATTTGCCTCTATCTGATTTAGAGGCATATGACCAGGGCCCTCTATCATAACCTGCACCCCTTCAGATACAGCTTTTTGAGCCAGCTCCCCAAGGGTTACAAGCTCTTCAATCTGCCCCCTGTCAGTTGCATCGGCAAGACATCCTGGCCTGAGTCCGTCGCCGAGGCTTAAAACCATGTCATATTCCTTTGCAATTCTTAAAAGCCTGTCATAATTTTCAAACAAAGGGTTTTCTTTTTTATTGAAGTTTATCCACTCTGCTGTCAGCGCGCCGCCGCGGCTGACAATGCCCATTATCCTCCCCTCATTCTTAATCCTCTCAAGAGTCTGCATGGTCACACCGCAGTGAACGGTGATAAAATCAACGCCATCCTCTGCGTGCCTTTCAATAATCTCAAAAATATCATCTGCCTCCAATTCCACAAAAGATTTGCCTTTCTTTGCGGCCTCCAAAGCTGCCTGATATATCGGCACAGTGCCGATTGGCGCAGGAGACTCCCTTATAACAGCCCTTCTTATTTCATCTATCTCTCCGCCTGTTGAAAGATCCATAACAGCATCCGCCCCTGCCTCTACGGCTGCGTGGAGTTTTTTAAGCTCTTCTTCAAGGCTTGCCCTGTCCTGAGATGTTCCGATATTGGCGTTTATCTTTGTCCTGAGCCCCTTGCCTATCGCAAGCGGTTCAATGGATTTGTGCTTTTTGTTTTTAGTTATGATTACAGTCCCATCCATAATGGATGAGCGGATATATCCAGTTTCCACTCCTTCTTTGAGCGCTGCCTGTTTCATTTCGTTTGTTATTATACCCTTCCGGGCCTGTTCTAATTGTGTCATATTATCTCCCTCAATATTTCCTTCACTGCCTTCTCCGGTTCTTTTGTTCCTATCACCGCTGATATTACTGCCGCTCCGTCAGCGCCTGCCGCCATAACATCTTTTAGATTGTCTTTCTTTATCCCGCCTATTGCAAAAACAGGGATATTTATTTCCTTCCTCACCCTTTTTATTACTTCAACTCCCAATGGCTCTCCGTAATCTGCCTTTGACGACGTATAGAATATCGGGCCAAGGGTTATAAAATCAGCGCCTTCGTCCTCCGCCTTTTTTGCCTCATTAAGAGAATGGGTTGAAACGCCAATAGCCGCTTTCGGAAATATCCTTTTTGAATCTCTTGCTGAAAAACCATTCTGCCCGAGATGTACGCCATCTGCATTAACCGCCATAGCAATATCAACCCTATCGTTTATAAAAAGCCTTGCGCCATACTGCCATGTCAGACTTCTAATACCCTGCGCCAATTCAAATAATTCCTTTGCGCTTAATCCCTTTTCCCGCAACTGCACGGCCTTTATACCACCCTTTAATGCCTCTTCTACAACTGTTGTCAGCGGCTTCCCGCATGTCCGGTGTCTGTCGGTTATGAGATAAAGATTAAAATCAATCATACTATTATTTCTTCCAGAGTCTCCCTTTCAGTATAGCAATAAGCGCCGCAACGGCCAGCGTCAGGCTCACTGCCTGCGCTGCCCTGATCTGCCCGAGCATAAGGCTGTCTGCCCTGAAACTTTCCACGACAAAGCGTCCCAGCGAATAGAGCATGAGATATGCCACAAAGATAAAACTATTTTTATATTCCCTTTTTCTCAAACCAAACCAGAGGATTAAAAATATGGAAATGTTTATTGTCATCTCATACAGCATTGTCGGATGCAAAGGTATGTTTGGAAATTCTCTGCCTGCAATGCTTTCCGGCGGGAATACTATGCCCCAGGGCATAGTGGTCGGTCTTCCATGCGCGTCGCCGTTCATAAAGTTTCCGAATCTGCCGAATGCCTGGCCAAGTATCATGGCAGGCGCAACTGAGTCCGCCATCCTCCAGAATGATATGCCTCTTCGTTTCAGATATAGATATGCAATAAGGATTCCGCCTATAAGACCGCCGTGTATCGCAAGGCCTCCGTGCCACACAGCAGGGACCTCCCTTAAATTTGCAGAATAATAATCCCAGTTAAACGCAACATAATAAATCCTTGCGCCAATGATCCCGCCAAGCGCTGACCAGAGGACGAAGTTCATCACATCATCTTCTGTCAATTTAATGCCTTTACGTCTGACCTCTCTTTTTATAAGAAAGCTGCCGGCCAGAATTGCAATTACATACATGAGGCCATAAAATCGTATCTGGATTGGGCCAAATTCAAATAATATAGGATGCATAAGTCGCTTCGCTCCATTGAAGATTGAAAAATGTAAAGTGTAAAATTAAGGCGAACTTTAAAAATTTTAAAATTTGCAATTTACATTTTGCAATTTGTATTTTGCAATTTTATTAAATCATTCCTTCTATTGGACTACTCGCCGTTGCATAGAGTTTTTTTGGTATCCTTCCTGCCTCGTATGCAAGCCTCCCTGCCTCAACAGCAAGTTTCATGGCCCTTGCCATTTTTACAGGGTCTTTTGCGCCTGCAATACCGGTATTCATTAAAAGACCGTGACAGCCAAGCTCCATTGCAATTGCAGCATCCGATGCTGTGCCGACACCAGCATCCACAATAACTGGCACTTTAACTGTTTCAAGTATAATCCTGATATTATAGGGATTGCGAATACCGAGACCTGAGCCGATGGGCGCAGCAAGGGGCATTACAGCGACACAGCCAATATCTTCCAGCTTCCGTGCCATAATTGGGTCATCATTGGTATATGGCAAAACAACAAAGCCTTCTTTTACCAGAACCCTTGCGGCCTCAAGCAATGCCTCATTATCAGGGAAAAGCGTCCTTTCGTCTCCTATTACTTCAAGCTTTACAAAATCAGTCCCCAGCGCCTCTCTTCCAAGCCTTGCAGTCCTTATGGCATCCTGCGCTGTATAGCAGGCAGCAGTATTGGGAAGCAAAGTATATTTTTTAAAATCAATGTAATCCAACAGAGATTCTTTACTTCTGTCAAGGTTCACCCTTCTGACAGCAACAGTTACCACTTGAGCGCCCGATTCCTCCAGCGCCTTTACCATTATCTCATTAGACGGGTATTTCCCTGTCCCAACCATGAGCCTTGATTTAAACTCCCTATTTCCAATCTTTAGTATACCTGCCATTTTTTCTCCATTTAAAATTTTCACTTTTCAATTTTCACTTTGCAATTTACTTACCCTCCCCCCACCATCCTTACAATCTCAATCTTATCCCCGTTCTTTAAAACAGTTTCACCATATTTGCCTTTTGGCGCTATCTCCAAATTTAATTCCACTGCTATCCCTTGCGGCTTTACATTAAGCTCGTTTAAAAGTTTAAAGATGGTTACCCCTTCTTCAAAATTTTTCTCTTCTCCATTCACAATAATTTGTACCCGTCTTACAGTTTCTGGCTCCTGACTCCCCTGCTTACTACTTGCAGGGGCAGGCCTGACGCCTGACTGCTGACTTTTATAAATAGACATCTCTTCTCCCATTTTTAATCTCGTCCAATTTCCTCAAAACCTCTTTTTTCAGGGCAGGCTCTTTTATTTGCTCAAGCCCTCTTTCTATTGCAGCCGTGCCAATCTCCTTAGCGCCGTTTTGAGCGCAGTCCATAATATATTCCTGCAGCGTCAGGATTGCATTTGCCTGGCAGAATTTTTCCATATTCCCTGAGAGGGCCTTTTTTGTAAAATCCGCCCCTGTTCTCCCAACACGATAACAGGTTGTGCAAAGGCTGGGCAAAAGCCCATTTCTTGCAATGGACGCTATCATCTCTTCCATACTTCTATGGTCGCTTGTAGAAAATTGCTCGCCCGCTTTACTCCGAATTGTATTCAAAGCATACCCACCCGGTTCTGTCCTTGAACCTGCGCTTATCTGTGATGCGCCAATACTCATAACCTCGTCCCTCAACCCAGCGCCTTCTCTTGTAGAAACAACAATCCCTGCGCTTGGCAGAGTTAATCTATAAACTGCAACTATCTTTTTAAATTCTATGTCTGAAACAGGATATGACGCGGTTGTTATCGGTGAGCCATCTGCTGGCCGCAGCCTCGGCGCCGATATTGTATGGGCATAGCTGCCGAATCTTTCATAGAGATACTGTGAATGGGCTATCGTTGCAAGCGCATCGTATTTATAATCATAAAGCCCTAAAAGGCTTCCGATCCCGACATCTTCAAAACCAGCCTCCATTGCCCTGTCAATAGCATTTAATCTGTAATCATAATCTCTTTTTTTGCCGGATGGATGCATGACCTCATATGTAGGTCTGTGATAAGTCTCCTGAAATACCTGATAAACACCCACACCGGCAGCCTTAAGCCTCCTTAACTCACTAACCTCCATAGGCGGCGCATTTACATGGACAATCCGTATGCCAGTATTTTTATAGATCGCATCAACTGCCTCGATAATATATCCAATGCCTGAAATCTTAGTATCCTCGCCGCATACAAGAAGCGCCCTTTTAAAGCCCTTTGCCGCAAGGGCATTAGCCTCCTGTATTACTTCATCTATTGTCAGGGCCTTTCTTACAGCGTCTTTATTGTCTTTCCTGAAACCGCAGTATAGACAATTATTGACGCAGTAATTGGAAAGATAAAGCGGGGCAAAAATAACTATCCTCCTGCCAAAGATCTTTTCCTTTATCTCACCTGCTTTTTTAAATATCTTCTCCATGACATCCGGGCTTTCTACAGATAAAAGCGCTGCCGCATCTTCAAGGCTTAAGCCATTCAAAGAAGATGCCTTTGCAAGTATGCTGTCAATCGTAGAAATATTCGGCTCTCCAATATCCGACAAAATATCTTCTATTCTTTTGGCATCTATAATCATATTGTCCCTTGCAAACCCCGTTAGAAAGCTAATCCCCATCCTTTCTAACAGGGCAAATAAAAAAGCCGTCTTTAAGAAGAAGGAAGACGGCTTTGCTTGTCCAGCTATCACTTTTTGTTTTTACTGATAAACTGCCCGCTGATAGCTGTTTTTATGCCGCTTTCCTACGCTGGTATTATCCAGATCAGGTCGTCAGGGTCTCCCGATAACCATCAGGACTCTCAGCCCCCGATTGACTCTATCAGGGGCTCCCCTAGCATTAAGATAGAATTTATCAGGGCTTTTATCAGAAGTCAAGCTGATAAAATCGTCGTGTCAACCCCGTTAGAAGGTTTATTCCAAAGGGTTAAGGCTTGGGACTTAAGCGATAACAACACTGATATGGCCTTCTGACTGGGTCAAAATCTTGATTGATAATAGTATGGTCGGGGCGGCGGGATTCGAACCCACGACCACTTGCACCCCAAGCAAGTGCGCTTCCAGGCTGCGCTACGCCCCGATTGAGCTAAATTCAGGAAAGGCTCTTTTTTATAGAGTACAACTCTTCTTTTATAGATTTCAAGGCTTTTACATGCCTCTGGTCGGGGAATTTAATATCAAGCTGTAGATTATTCCTTGCCTTAAGCCATTCCCTTACTCTGGCCTTTGCCCCGTTAAGCGTATATTTTTCGTCATACAAAAGTCTTTTTATCTCTAATATAAGCTCAACATCCCTTTTCCTGTAAACCCTCTGATTTGACTTAGATTTCTGAGGGTTTATTATCTTGAACTCTGTTTCCCAATATCTCAGGACATAAGGCTTCACCCGTGTTATCTTGCTAACTTCACCTATCTTAAAGTAGAGCTTATCAGGGATATTAACCTTCATTTACTCTTAGTGGGCAACAAATAGTTTTGAGTTGCCGCATACCGCTTACTTATTAATATTGACCGAATCCTTTAGTATCTGACTTGGTTTAAATGTCAAAACCCTTCTGGCTGTTATGGTCATATCTTTACCTGTCTGGGGGTTTCTCCCCCTCCTTGCCCTTTTCTGTCTTACCATAAAATTTCCAAAACCTGATATTTTTACATTCTCCTCTTTTTCAAGAGACTCCTTTATTTTCTCAAATATCAGTTCCACCACCTCTGTTACATCTTTTTTTGAAAAACCTACCTTTTCAAAGATATTTTCTACAATATCTGCCTTGGTCATTTTATACCCCCTTGTCACCTTGCTCTATTGTAAAATGTAAATTGTAAATATGAAATTGCCGTAAGGCTCACTCTCCTCTAATCTCTACCCCGAATCTTGTCTTTAAACTTTCTAATACAGTTGAATGAACATTAGTAACTTCATCATCGGTCAACGTCCTATCAGGAGAACGATACATAAAGCGAAGGGCCATGCTGTATTTGCCATCTGGAATATTTTCACCGTAGTATACATCAAATACATTAACTTCCTCAAGAAGTTTGATGCCCAATCCATTAATAGCATTATAAATTCTCTGGAACGGGATTTCCTTCTCTATTATCATTGCCACATCCCTGACTATCATTGGATATTTGGGTATGGGGCTGTATCTTTTGGGACCGCTTACCGCTGCAGCAATAATCTGCATATCCAGTTCAAATATATGTGCAGACTGTCTTATGTCCAGCCTCTGTATAATATCCGGATGAATCTCGCCAACTATTCCAATCTGTTTATCATCAGCCTCTATAACAGCAGCCTTGCCGAGGTGTAAAAATGGGATATCTGCTTTGGAAGCAAAAATATATCTCTCAACACCAAGCCCTGTCAAAATCTGCTCCACCGCCCCTTTGATATCATAAAAGTCTGCGCTGTCTTTTCCTGTGTTCCATGCCTCTTTGCACCTAAGGCCGCTTATCAGGCCGCTTATCATATTCCTCTCTTCAGTTTCTTTTTCTTTGGGGATAAATATCCTGCCGATCTCAAAAACCCTTATGTCATGATTATTATGATTTAGATTATACTGCAGGGTTTGCAAAAGGCCAGGGATAAGACTCTGCCTCATTATTGACTGCTCTTCTGTCAATGGATTCAGAAGTTTCAAACCATTTTTTATATCAGATATGTTAATATCAAAAAACCTTGGTGATATAAAGCTGTAATTAACAGCCTCAAGAAAACCATTGTTGGTTAAAATATCCCTCGCCTTCTCTCTTACCAAATCATCCCCTTTTGTTTTTGTGGTTAACAATCTGGCCGTAGGAATGGTAGCGGGTATTTTTTCGTAACCGTACAGCCTTGCAATCTCTTCTATTATGTCTATCTCTTTAATCAGATCAACCCTGAATGAAGGCGGCGCAACATCCCACATCGCGTCTTCTTTGTTTTTTAATTTTACCAGCTTAAAACCAATGCCGAGGTTGTTGAAACAATCCTCGACCTCTTTTTTATGTATGCTGATCCCAAGAATTTTATTAATCCTTGAAAGCCCGGCCTTAATAGATAGAGGCTTATGCTGCCGCGGGTATTTATCAACAGATCCCATTGCCATATTACCGCCTGCAAGCTCAACTATCATTTGAGCAGCCCTGTCCAATGGCTTTGTTACACCCTCAATATCAACGCCGCGTTCAAATCTGTAAGATGACTCAGTGAAAATACCTAATGCTTTAGATGTCCTCCTGACACAAGAAGGGTCAAACCAAGCGCTTTCAAGGAGGATATTTTTTGTTGCATCATTTATCTCTGTTTCCTTACCCCCCATTATGCCTGCCAGGGCAATAGGCCTTTCCTTATCTGCAATAACGAGCATTTCCTGTGTAAGTGTCCTCTTAAAACCGTCAATGGTCTGTATTTTTTCATTTTTATCAGCCCTTCTTATGATAATTTGTTTATCAGAGACAAGGTCGTAATCAAATGCATGCAGCGGCTGGCCATATTCAATCATCACATAATTTGTTATATCCACCACATTATTTATTGACCTGAAACCGGCCGATTCCAATCTGCGCTTTAGCCAATCAGGTGAAGGCGCTGCCTTGATATTTTCAAGAACCATCGCGGCATACCGTCTGCACAGAGACGGCTCTTTAATGGAAACAGTTATATGTTTTGAGTTTTGAGTTTTAAGTTTTAAGTTCTGGATTTTGAGTTTTGAGTTTTGAGTTTTGAGTGTAGTTTTTGTTATGGCAGCTACTTCCCGCGCTATTCCCATGATGGATAAACAATCCGGCCTGTTGGGCGTAACATTCACATTCAATATGCTGTCGTTCAGACCCATTGCCTCTGTAAAATCTTTGCCAATTGGGAAATCCTGCGGTAGAATCATGATGCCTTCTGACACATCCTTTAAGCCGAGCTCAGCCTCGGAACACATCATCCCTTCAGATTCAACGCCGCGTATCTTTGTCTTTTCTATTTTTATGCCTTTTGGAAGACTTGCTCCAGGGAGCGCCAGCGCCACCTTATCGCCAGCTTTCATATTCTTGGCGCCGCAAACAATAGAATGAATCCCCTTATCGGTCTTCACTTTGCAAAAGGAAAGCCTGTCTGCATTGGGATGCTTTTCTACGGAGAGTATCTGCGCTGTCACAACACCGCTAATCCCTTTCTCCAATGCCTCAATACCCTCTACCTCCAGACCTGCCATGGTGAGCCGTTTTGCAAGCTCGTCAGGTGGGGGGAGTTTTTTTACATATTCTTTAAGCCAGTTATAACTAACCTTCATTGAGCGCTAAACCTCTTTTAAATCAATCCGAAATAATCGGGCAACCTTATTATTATAATAATTTAAGATCAAAATATTAAGCAGCTCCTGGCAATGTCAATTTGAGTTTTCCACCGCAAAACGAGCAAAACAACCATGTTGAATCTATATCCCTTTTACAGGACGGACAAATATCCTTAAGTTTATACTCGCACTTAGGACATGCACTCATATTTTCATGCAACTTTTCTGCACAGTGCGGACATTCTATAATATCATCACCTAATTCGACAAAGAGGACTCTCATTAACTCTTCTATCGTGGTTAACCCATCCAATGCCTTTTTGATACCATCGTCTCTGAGCGAAGTCATGCCTTTTGCAGCAGCCTCTTTTTTTATTACCCCTTCTGACGCATCTGTTCTAATAAGCTCCTTGATGGCTGATTCTACAGGGAGTATCTCGAAAATTCCGAGCCTTCCTTTATATCCAGTAGAGTTGCATTTATGACAGCCATTGCCATGGAAAAATGTATTTCCTTTTTTCCCGGCAAGACCTAATTTTTTCAATTCTGCCTGTGATGGATCATATGGTTCTTTGCAATCTGTACATATTTTTCTTGCGAGACGTTGAGCAATGATGCCATTTAAAGCTGATGCAATTAAATAGGAAGGCACGCCGATATCCTTCAATCTTACTATTGTGGACACGGTGTCATTTGTGTGAAGCGTGCTTAAGACAAGATGACCGGTAAGAGAGGCTTGAATGGCAATGGTCGCTGTTTCATTATCCCGTATTTCTCCAACCATTACAACATCCGGGTCCTGTCGCAATATTGATCTGAGGCCGTAAGCAAAGGTAAGTCCTGTTTTTTCATCAATAGCTACTTGTGTTATGCCTTTAATTTCATATTCTATAGGATCTTCAAGGGTGATGATGTTGATTGTAGGCGATTTTATAGAATTGACCATTGCATAAAGCGTTGAGGATTTTCCACTTCCCGTGGGTCCGGTAACAAGAACGATACCATGCGGTTTTTCTATCAGTCTCTCTATTGATTTTATATTTTCCTTGTTTAAACCCGTGCTGCCTAATTCCACTACACCTGATTTTGAATCCAATATGCGTATCACAATCTTTTCGCCATATTGGCTCGGGAGTGATGACACCCGCAGTTCTATTTCTCTATCCGAAACTCTAATCTTTATTTTTCCATCCTGCGGCAATCTTTTCTCGGTAATATCCAACTTTGACATAATCTTTATTCGCGAAGTAATAGCTCCCTGAAGCCATTTGGGAAGCTGCATGACATCTACCAATAAGCCGTCTATCCTGTTTCTGAGTTTGATTTCCGTCTGGTGAGGCTCTATATGTATATCGCTTGCCCGGCTGGAGACCGCGTTGAACATTATATCATTCACAAGTTTTATTATGGGCGGGAGTTCGCTCTTTTTCATATCCTCAGCAATGTTGGTGGTGGCTTCATGAACCACTTCCACGACACCCTGAGCAGACCCGAAACCCGTGCCTATCGGAAGATTAATGACTGCGTCAGCAATTGAGTAGTGATGTTTAATTGAAGTGTCTATTTCGCGCGCAGTAGAAATTGCCGGGACTATCCGGCATCTGGTTACAAGGGACAGTTCGTCTATGATGTGAAGGTTTAATGGATCAACCATAGCAACGGTCAACATGCTTCTATCAATACAAACCGGAATCAGCTTATACATAACGGCTAATTTTTGAGGGACAAGTTGGATAGCTTCAGGCTCTATTATCGTTGAACCGAGTTCAATATACTTTATGTTCAACTGCATTGAAACGGTTTGAGCAATGTCAACATCCCGGCAAACACCATTTTTAATCAAGATATCGCCGAGAGGAAGATGCTCTATTTTTTGTTCTTCGAGGGCAATTTTAAGCTGGTCTTCGGTAATGAGGGCGGAGTCAACGAGAAGTTCTCCAAGCCGGCGCGTCTTTTTTATCTCCATATTGGGTATATCCATGTGTTATTTAAAATAAGCATATTTAAAAAAATGAATCCGTGAAGTTTTTAAAAGCCTATTTGCGGTTATCTTTAGATAAGGGTTAAAACTGCATTAGGAACCTGACATCATTTTCAAAAAAGAGCCTTATATCATCTATTCCAAATTTAAGCATTGCGATGCGCTCTATGCCCATACCAAACGCAAAACCGGCAAACCTCTCAACATCATACCCCACAGCCTTGAACACCATCGGATGAATCATGCCGGCGCCAAGTATTTCCAGCCATCCGCTATTCTTGCACACGCGGCAACCCTTGCCATTGCATATAACACACTGAATATCCACTTCTGCACTCGGCTCTGTAAATGGGAAAAAACTCGGTCTGAAACGAATGGTTGTATCTTCTCCAAAGAGAGAATGGAGAAAGACACTGAGAACACCTTTGAGGTCGCCAAATGTAATGAATTCATCCACCATAAACCCTTCCACTTGGTGAAACATTGGCGTATGGGTTATATCCGAATCCCTTCTGTAGACTTTTCCGGGGGCAACTACCCTTAAAGGAGGTTTTTGCCCCTGCATTACCCTTATCTGCACAGGAGAGGTGTGTGTCCTAAGAAGCAAATCACCGCTTATATAAAATGTATCCTGCATGTCCCTTGCAGGATGGTCTTTTTGTATATTGAGGGCCTCAAAATTATAATAATCAGTTTCAATCTCAGGGCCTTCTGCTGCTTGAAAACCCATACCGAAAAATATCCTGACCACCTCATCCATCACTTGGGTTATCGGGTGCCTCTTTCCTAGCCGGCCATATCTTCCCGGCAGGGTTACATCAACCTTTTCGGCCCTTAGTTTTTCTTCCTTTTCTCTCTTTACAATATCTGCTAAAAGGCTATTTATCTTATTCTCTATTCTGGCTTTTATGGTGTTTATCAACTCTCCTGCAATTGGCCGTTCTTCAGAGGAAAGTTTCCCCAGTTCTCTTGTAAGAGAGGCAAGTTCTCCTTTCCTGCCAAGATACTTAACCTTAAGTTCCAGAATAGCTTCTTTGTTTTTAACAAAGTTTATCTCCTCAAAGGCAGCTTTTTCTAGTTGCTGAAGCTTGTCTCTCATGCGCTTAAACTTGCCTTTGCAATGGAAACAATCTGTGAGAACCCTCGGGGGTCGTTTATCGCAAGATAGGCAAGATTCTTTCTATCCACTTCTACATTAGCCTTTTTCATACCCTTCATGAACTGGCTGTAGGATATATCGTTCAATCTTGTTGCAGCGTTTATCCTGGCTATCCAAAGGCTTCTGAATTCCCTTTTCTTTGCCTTTCTATCCCTGTACGCATAAGCCATGGCTCTATCAACAGCCTCTGTTGCAATGCGATACAAATTGCCCCTGGCGCCCCTCATTCCTTTGGCAGCCTTTAATATCTTTCTTTTTTTCTTTTTGGCATTAACTGCTCTTTTTACTCTCGGCATATTTTTATGACTCCTTTCTCATTTAATATTTATAAGATTTCAAGTCACAAGTCACAAGTGAAAATTCGAAACTTGTTTCTTGTAACTTGTGTCTTACAACCGGTGCCTTGTGACTCTGTTATCCGTAGGGCAGCAACTTTTTTATCTGGTCATGATTAGCCTTTTCAACATACACGGCATTTCTCATACCCCGCGATGTTCTTGCGGAATTGGACAGCAATAGATGTCTGCGGCCCGCCCTTGCCCTTTTCAACTTTCCAGTGCCTGTAATGCTGAAACGTTTTGCTGCACCGCTTTTGGTCTTTAACTTTGGCATAAATCCTCCCTTTTTATAGTGTCAAAGTGTCGTAGGGTCAAAGAGTCATAGCTCTTGATACTTTGACTCTCTGACTCCTTGATACTTTAACTCTCTCTTTTACTTTCCCGCCGGGGCAATGATCATTATCAGGCTTTTGCCCTCCATCCGCGGCTGCTGTTCTATAACACCTTTATCTTTAATTACATCCACTACCTTCTTAAGCATTTCTCTTCCCAGATCTATATGCGCAAGCTCCCTTCCCCTGAATACGATAGTAATCTTGGCCTTATCTCCATCGGCGAGGAATCTTTCTACATGCCGCATCTTAAACTGAAAATCATGTTCATCTGTTTTTGATCTCAACTTAACTTCTTTAAGATGGATTACGGCCTGTTTCTTTTTTGCCTCGTGAGCCTTCTTGCTCAGTTGGTATTTATATTTCCCATAATCCATTATCCGGCACACCGGAGGAACCGCATTCGGCGATATTTCTACAAGGTCCAAACCTGCTTCTTCCGCAATTTTTATACCATCCCTCGTAGCCATGATACCAAGCTGTGCCCCCTCCTTGTCAAGCACCCTCACCTGCGGAGCCCGTATCCATCTGTTTATTCTTGTGTGATCTTTTATAACACCACCTCCTGATTTATCCCTTATGATAAGGGTTTATTATTTTTCTTAATAGTCTCTATAAAATTTTCAACAGACATAAAAGGCATTGGCTTTGCGCCGCTTCTTCCTCGGGGTGAAAATTCTTTTTTTTCTTCTTCTTGACTGCCTATTACGAGCATATACGGAATCTTTTTTAATTCAGCCTCTCTTATCTTCAGCCCGAGTTTTTCATTTCTTGTATCAAGCTCTGCCCGTATATCCTCTTTGCGCAGCGCATCAAATATCCCTTTTGCATATCCATTGTTTTTTTCAGTGATGGCAAGTACGATAACCTGCACAGGTGCAAGCCACAATGGGAATGCCCCTGCGTAATGCTCTATCAAAACCCCGAAAAATCTCTCAAGGGAACCCATGAGGGCCCTGTGCAGCATTATTGGCTGGTGATCTTTATCATCCTCTCCTCTGTAAGCCACATTAAATCTTTGCGGGAGGTTAAAGTCAACCTGGATGGTTGAACACTGCCACGCCCTTCCGAGTATGTCCCTTATCTTTATATCTATCTTCGGGCCATAAAAAACCCCTTCACCGGGGTCAATCTGAAATTTTAGCCCTGTCTTTTCCAGCGACTGCTTTAACGCATTCTCTGCCTTTGCCCAGTTATCAAGGGCGCCGACAAATTTTTCAGGCCTTGTGGAAAGATATATATCGTAGCTATTAAACCCAAAACTCCTTAATATGTAAAGAGTAAAATTCAACACACTACTAATCTCATCTTCAAGTTGTTCCGGCCTGCAAAAGATGTGGGCGTCATCCTGGGTAAACCCCCTCACACGCATCAAGCCGTGAAGCACCCCTGACCGTTCAAATCTGTAGACGGTTCCAAGTTCAGCATAGCGGATGGGCAAATCCCTGTAGCTCCTAAGTTGGCTCCGGTATATCTGTATATGAAACGGACAGTTCATCGGCTTCACAATAAAATCCTGGCCCTCAATATCCATGGGCGAATAAAGATTCTCTTTGTAAAAATCCCAATGCCCGCTCGTCTTCCACAAATCAACCTTGGCTATATGCGGCGTATAGATGATTTGATAGCCGTGCCTGTAATGCTCCTTTTTCCAAAAATCCTCTATGACACTTCTGATAACCGCGCCGTTCGGATGCCAGCAGACAAGCCCTGAACCGATGTCATCGTTTATACTGAAAAGGTCCAACTCTTTGCCCAGCTTTCTATGGTCTCTCTTTTTCGCCTCTTCTATCCTGTAAAGATAATTATCCAACTCCTTTTTTGTGGGAAATGCCGCGCCGTAAATCCTCTGGAGCATCTTATTCTTTTCACTACCCCTCCAGTAGGCGCCTGCAATACTTAAGAGTTTAAATGCCTTTATCCATCCTGTTGAAGGAAGGTGCGGGCCGCGGCACAGGTCAACAAAAGCATCCTGTTTATAAACGCTCACCTTGTCCTCAGGTATATCATTTATGAGTTCCTGTTTATAAGTCTCGCCCATTTCGCCAAACAGTTCCATCGCCTCTTTCCTGCCCATCTCTATCCGAAGAAAAGGCTTATTCTTTTTTATAATCTCAAGCATGCGATTTTCTATTTTTTCCAGATCTTCAGGGGTAAAAGAACGGGGCGAATCAAAGTCATAATAAAAACCATCTTCTATAGACGGACCTATTGTAACCTTTACATCACTGCCAAAAACCTCCTTTACTGCCTGGGCCATAACATGGGATGCGGAATGGCGGTAGATTTCAAGCCCCTCTTTTGAACCAATCGCAATTGGCTTTATACGGCTGTCAGCATTTAACTGAAATGAGAGATCAACATACCTTTCATCAATCTGCGCTGCCACAGTATTTTTTAAAAGCCCCTTATCAAAGTCTTTTAAAACATCTTCTGCTGCAACGCCGGCTGGATATTCTTTAAGCTTCCCGTCAGGAAATGTTATTTTGATTAAATGATTCATATGGTTAAAAAACAACAAAAGGCATCAACCCTACTATAAAACAGATTGAGGATTAGGTTAAGGTTAAATATTTCCTCAACCTTTACCTCAACCTTTACCTGTAGTTATAGGGGTGATACCTTTTTAATTTAAATACTACAAAATCCTTCTCCGTCCAATTTAATTGGTAGGCACGGGCGGTCTCGAACCGCCGACCTCTACCGTGTCAAGGTAGCGCTCTAACCCCTGAGCTACGCGCCTATAGCTTTACGCAGCAGAAACAACCGCACTGGATCGAAATTTTATCATAACAAACAAGACTGTCAAGGAATTTATTGAAGAATATCAAAGAGATGTAATAAGGCCTTTATCCACCAGTTCCCTAAACGACTGGTGATATGGACCGGCTAATATGTTCTTTTCTAATATTTCAGTTGGCTGGAGACCGAGTCTGATTATCGGAATTCTTCTATCATTGAATAAAGAAACAAGTTTTTTGCATATATCCGTCATTTCAGTTAAAGACCATGGATTATATGAGCCCAAGAGATACATCTTTTCCAAAGGGGTATCCCTTATAACAAGGGTTGGATAGATTCTGACAAAATCAGGCTGAAGCTCTACAGCTTTAGCGGCAGTAAAGAGTATAGTATCTCTGGTATCCCCCGGCAGACCCGGCATAATCTGAAGGCCGGCCTTAAAGCCATGTTTTTTTAATAGCATAACTGCCGCAGTGGTATCTTTTGCTTTATGCCCCCTGCCTGAAAGCCTCAATACTTCATCCGACATAGACTGAACGCCAAGCTCAACTGTTTCAACCGTGTATTTTTTTAAAAGTGACAACCCTTCATCTGTTATATAATCCGGCCTTGTGGATATCCTTATAGAATCTATTAAACCATCGCCTATAAACCCGCAGGCTGTGGATAAAAATCCTTCTTGCATATTTTTATCCAGGCCTGTAAAACTACCCCCGTAAAAGGCAATTTCTTTTCTGCCTGAGCCTTTCCATGTCTTTAAATATGTGCGGACTATGTTTGACACTTCATTTACATCAGGCAGTTTTTCTTTGCCTGTTATTTTTGATTGATTGCAAAAAACACACTGGTGGGGACAGCCTTGTTGGGGGATGAAAATAGGAATTATGAGTTGTTTTTTTCTAGCCATATTGAAATACGGGTTATAGGTCATGGGTTATAGGCTAAGGGCTTTCATTACCTTGTACCCGAGTCTTTATCTTTTCCAATCCCTCCATTGCAGCTCGCTGTTCAGCCTCTTTCTTGGCCTTTCCCTGACCTCTTCCAAATCTTTCGCCGTTAATCAACACCTCAACTTCAAAAACTTTATTATGCTCAGGCCCTGTTTCACTGATAAGTCTGTAGCCTGGCGCAGCCTTGAAAATCTCCTGAGTCTGTTCCTGGAGTTCTGTTTTATAATCCATGGAGATCTCTGTAACAGAAACATCTTGTATTAGAAAAGAAAATTGTCCTGCTACAAGAGAAAATGCCGACTCAAACCCTCCGTCCAGATATACTGCTGCTATGACTGCCTCATACGCATCAGAGAGTATGGAAGGCTTTCCCCTTCCGCCTGTAAGCTCTTCGCCCTTGCCGAGAAGAAGATGCCTGCCCAATTCAATATCCATTGCAAGTTTGGCCAGAGTATTTTCATTTACCA
The DNA here is from genome assembly GCA_030690165.1 of Deltaproteobacteria bacterium. Classification (NCBI taxonomy): domain Bacteria; kingdom Pseudomonadati; phylum Myxococcota; class Myxococcia; species Deltaproteobacteria bacterium. The sequence continues at coordinate 83,050 of JAUYHF010000055.1, forward strand.
GTCTTGCCCTGAACTTAGACAGCACCCCCTCGTCAGCATCAGGGAATCTTTTAATAAGAAGATGGCTTACTACTATGGAAAGAACCGCATCACCCAAAAATTCCAGCCTCTCGTTGTTCTCCATATTCTGGTCTCCCCTCTCATTAAGAAAAGACCTGTGAACAAGGGCATGAAGAAGGATACTGATATCATTGAAGGTATAAGGAAGCCTTGATGCAAGTCCTTCCAATTCTTTTTTATCGGCCAACTGCATAACCTGTTATCCTCTCTCCGTTTATCTCATTGCATATAACGTCTTCAGGGCTTCCTTCATCCTTCAATCCAGCCTCCGCCGATAACCTCGTTGCCTCTGTAAAAAACCACCCCCTGGCCAGGGGTTATTGATTTCTCGCGCCTTTTAAAACAGACCTTTACCTTGCCGTCTGCCAAAGGGATTACCGTTGCATCTGCGCCTTTATGGCGGTACCTTATCATGGCAGTTACATCTATCGGGCCATCAGGCAAGGGTATGCCTACCCAGTTTGTCTCCTTTGCAATAAGGCTGTCTCTGAACAAATTCTCCTCAGGACCGACGACAAGCCTATTCCTGGCCGCATCTAATTTAAGCGCATATAATGGCTCATCCTTTGTTACGCCAAGTCCTTTTCTCTGTCCGATTGTATATTTATAAAGCCCGTTATGCATGCCGATAACATTGCCCGATGTATCCGCTATCTCGCCGTGTGCATCCATCCTACCGAGCCTCTGGCTTATAAATGACGGATAATCTTCTTCCACAAAACATATCTCCTGGCTGTCTTTCTTCTCCGCAACATTCAGGCTGAATTTCTTTGCAAGGCCTCTAACCTCTGCTTTTGTCAAATCACCAAGAGGGAATTTTATCCGCTGTAACTGATTCTGTGTCATTGTAAAAAGGAAATAAGACTGGTCCTTTGATACATCTCTGCCTTTCAGGAGCAGATACCGTCCTCTATCCTCATCGTAACTTACCCTTGCGTAGTGACCTGTTGCAAGAAAATCCGCCTCAAGTTCCAGCGCCCTTCTTAAAAGCGTCTCAAATTTTAAGACCTGGTTGCATTTAAGGCACGGGTTTGGCGTCTCACCCTTCAGATAGCTGTTGACAAAATAATCCACCACTTCCTTTAAAAATACCTCTTCAAAGTTAACAACATAAAATGGGATATCAAGTTTGTCAGCAACCCTCCTGGCATCATAGAGGTCATCCAGAGAACAGCAGCTTCCCGGCCTGTCTTTTTCCCCATCGGTGTAGTCCCACAACTGCATGGAGATGCCTATGACATCATAGCCCTGCTCTTTAAGAAGCGCGGCCGCAGTGGATGAGTCCACTCCGCCGCTCATGGCAATAACAACACGCTTTGGTTTATCCATAATCTCCTGTAACTTTCCGTGCGTCTTCATTGGTAAAAAAATGGCGGACTGTATGTCCGCCATAAAAGCCGTTTAATATTTGTCTCTTACAGCCTACTTCTGCAGATTTTTCTTTTTATAATCCTCTATAGCGGCATGGAGCGCATCTGCCGCAAGGTTTGAGCAGTGCTGCTTGACAGGCGGAAGGCCGCCAAGCGCCTCTGCCACAGTGGCGTTGGATATCTCCTCTGCCTCGCCCAGATGTTTCCCTTTAACAAGCTCTGTAACCATTGAACTTGTCGCAATTGCCGCGCCGCATCCGAATGTCTTAAACTTAACATCTTTAATAACATCGCCTTCAACCTTTATGCTGAGTTTCATAATATCGCCGCAGGCAGGATTTCCAACAGTGCCTACGCCGTCTGCATTTTCTATCTCCCCTACATTCCTCGGATTGCTAAAATGGTCCATTACCTTTTCGCTGTACATATCTCAATCTCCTTTTCATTTTTTCAAGGCTAAAGCCTTGAGTTACACTTTGTAACTCAAACCTTTAGGTTTGAAGTCTTCAATGACTGTGTGAACCGCTTTCAGTAAAGGTCATCTCTGTCCCCTTTCCGGTAATAGTGGAATAAAGCGGCGACATACTCCTCATCCTCTCTACCATTGCAGGCAGAGCCTCAATTACATAATCAATATCCTCCACAGTATTACCGCGGCCAAGGCTGAACCTGACGGAACTGTGTGATACCTCCAGCGGGACGCCCATAGCAACCAGCACATGCGACGGCTCCAATGTGCCGGATGTGCACGCAGAGCCGGATGATGCCGCTATCCCCTTCATATCAAGATTTAGAAGCAGCGACTCTCCCTCGGCATATTCAAAACTCAAATTCACGGTATTTGGCGTTCTCTTAGTCGGATGACCGTTCAAACGCACATGGGGAATCTTCTCCATCAGACCTTTCTCAAGCCTGTCCCTCAAGGCTGCAATATGCTTTATCTCCTCCGGCATATCTCTTTGAGCAATCTCACATGCCTTTCCCAGCGCAACAATGCCCGCAACATTTTCCGTGCCGCCTCTCCTGTTCCTCTCCTGATGGCCGCCGTGGATAAGAGGCGTCAATCTCACCCCCCTTTTTACATACAATGCGCCGACCCCCTTTGGCGCATAGAGTTTGTGTCCTGAAACGGTCAAGAGATCAATATTCATCTTCTTTACATCTATAGGAACCTTTCCCGCGCCCTGAACTGCATCAGTGTGGAAAGAAATATTATGCTCTTTAGCAAAAGAGCCTATCTCTTCAATAGGAAATATTACACCTGTTTCATTATTGGCAAACATAATCGTGATGAGTATAGTCTTTGGAGTTATTGCCTTTTTAAGCTGGTCTAAATCCAGCATACCCTTGCTGTCAACATCGAGATATGTGACATCAAACCCGGTTTTTTGAAGGTATTTGCATGTGCTTAAAACAGCAGGATGCTCTACCTTTGTGGTAATTATATGGTTCCCCTTGTCTCTCTTTGATTCTGCGACACCTTTTATTGCAAGGTTATTGCCCTCTGAGCCGCAGCTCGTAAAGATAATCTCGCTTGAATCGCAGTTCAGAAGTTTTGCTGTCTTTTCCCTTGCATCGTCAACTCCCCTTCTTGTATTCCTGCCTGCCCAGTGAATGCTTGAAGGGTTACCGAATTCATCCTTCAGATACGGAAGCATTGCATCCAGAACTTCGGGATGGATTGGCGTTGTCGCATTGTTATCCAGATAGATTTTCTTCAAAACAACCTCCTAATTAAATACAGGTTAAGGTTGAGGTTAAGAATTTCCTTAGCCTTAACCTTAACCTTAACCTTAACCTGTTTTTCCTTGCCTACTGCCTACTCCTTCTGAAAACTGTAAGGCCTCGCGGCTTAAGTCTTCTATTGTAATAGAATCTAAAAATTCTTTTATCTTGTCGGCCAGCCCTTTCCAAACCCGCTGCGTAACACATCTATTTGTCCTCGCGCAGACGGCAGGGTCCGCGTCAAGGCATGCAACAGGATTTAAAGATTCCTCAACTACAGTTATTACCTCTCCCACCTTTATCTCGCTTGCAGACCGCGCAAGAACATAACCGCCGCCGGGTCCCCTGACGCTTTTTACAATATTACCCCTCCTGAGCTTGACAAAGAGCTGTTCAAGATAGGCCAGCGATATGTCTTCGCTGTCAGATATATCCTTTAGTGTTATTGGTCCGCCATTTGCATGACAGACCAAGCTGACCATTGCCCTCACAGCATATTGTCCTTTAGTAGATAACCTCATAATTTTAGCAAATTCTAATATACCTTAATAATTTTGTCAAGTATTTTGTTAGTCGATGATTTCATCCCGAAAAAGACCGAAAAACAGATTCAATGCAAGCAAAAGCATACCCAGTAATAATCCGCCAACGCCCATATACGTTAGCGCCTCGGTTATAAAATGATGATGCGCTGCCTCCCTGCCGATGTAGGGCGCAAGGAAGAACATATTGAACCACGCAAGCGGATAAAGTCCACTTAGTCCAATCAGGAAAGACGAAACCGCTTTTAAGCGTTGCCTCATATCAGTGAACATCAGCAAGATAATTAGTCCGAGGGAAAATGCCGCTATACCCGTGGCGTGAAAATGAGCCCGTTGCGCATAGCGCCATATCTTATTTTTACCTTGTACATCGTGAACCTCAGGATGAGCCTTGACCTGCTCTGTGATAAAGGCCTTATAAGCATCTTCCTTTACACCGAACGAGACGCCCATACCCACTCCAAAGAGCATACCCAGAAGAACCATAGCCAAACCAATCTTTACTGTCCTTAACTTTTCTGCCATATCATGACCTCCGTATAATATTCTCTATGCATCTAATCATAGCTTATACAAACAACCCGTAAAAACTTTACTTACACATTCTCGCTTTCCTTTTTTTCTTTTGCTGCCTCGGGCGCAAGGTCGCTGGTATCTTTTTCAGACGCTTCTATCAAGGTCATTGGTCTTTCTGATTCATCGCCATTTCCAGCCTCATCGAAGCATTGCACATACCCGCACTTTGGGCACTTTATCTCAACAAAACATACCTCGCCCTTCATAAGAAGTCTCCTGCATTTTTTGCATCGTATATTCTTCTGCATTCGGGAATTCGACTTAAAGTGAGGATTATATATGGTCTTTGGCTCTTTAAACACTTTTTTGTTCAAATATATCCCTCCGTAGTTCCTTCCGTAACGGGTCTTTTTGATTATGATAATCGTTTTCATAATACCATTTTTTTATTTTCTGTCAAGATTTTTTTTGATTTATTTATTAAGGAACCTCTTCCGGTTAGTTATTTCTGCACACTGTGGCGAAACTTATAGGCGTCGAATTAAGCCGGCGACATTATTGTTTTTCATCCATCTTTTCCTTGAAATAAGGAACCAGTGTTTTATCACCCTCCTTACGGTACGGATGATTTGAAAGCTCTTCAATCCGTTCCCGGCTTATCTCCTGCCCCTCCGCAGGAGTCATGATTATATGCGGGGTAACGAGCAATATGAGCTCGCTCTTTATTTTTACATCCACGTCACGGCGAAAGAGCATGCCAAGCAGAGGAATGTCTCCCAAAAGCGGCACCTTTGTTGTTTCTTTGTTGATCGTGTTGCGGATCAAGCCGCCTATTGCCACGGTCAGATTATCTTTAACAACCACGGTCGCTGTCAGATTGGCAGTATTGACCGTATCAATGGGAAATTCTTGAACCGTCCCTCCTACGGACACGATAGGGATACTCGCACTGGCGCTCAATACAGACGACGAGTCCTGTTGAATTAATATGGTTACCGTTCTATCGGCATTTATCTTAGGTTTGATAATAAGCGTATTACCGATGCCCCGAACCTCGGTAATCGGCTCCACAAGGGAGGTTGTCGGACCGGTAGCAGATGTGACAATTTTAGTATTAACACCGGTAATCAATACCCTCTCCTCTCCAACAAAGACTCTTGAAGGCTGATCATTAGATGCCAGTATCAGAGGGGTAGACAACATGGTAATGCGATTGTCGCGTTGAAAAAGTTGAATCCTTGCCCGTATCTTGTCGTTCAGGAACTGATATACAAGGGTGCCCCCTTCGAGGGGGAAATTACCCAACCCAAGAACATTCTTGGCGCCTATGGAAGCTTGGAGACTCATGGGATTGGGCGGCTGGGTTGTTGCCGGTCCAGTGGATCGCTGCCCTTCCTGGAAATCAAGGTCAAAAATAGAACGGTACGTATCATCGAGTGTAAGCTCAAGTATCTTCATCTCCAGAAGAACCTGGGGAGTCGGCCTATCTATCTCCAGAATAATCTTTTCAATATCCTTCATAGCCGCAGTATCGCTGGTGCGCACAATCATGAGATTGTGCCGGCGATTCACGGTGATATAGATGGGCGGTTCCTGTTTATAAACCCCTTTGGTAGCATCCAAAGAAACGCCATGCTGATCCTTATCCTTCTTGCGGCGCTCAAGCTCAGCGATCTGATCCGAGGTCAATGACTCACCCAGCATCTTTTTTTCAATAGTCTGGCCGCCGCCCCCTGTTTGCAACATACCTCCGCCTTGCAACATATTTCCGCCTTGCAACATATCTCCGCCTTGCAACATATCTCCGCTTGATACCTGACGGGAGAATTGTCCGGCGCTGGCGCCAAACCCTAAAGTAAATGCCGACGTATCTTCAGTGGTACCCAGTGAAAGTATTACCCTCTCACCGTAGAGATCCCGCACTGCCGTGCTTGCGCCTATGACATTTGGGTGCAACAGTGTAAAGACCCGTGTAACATCCTCTTTGAAAACAACAAGGTCTTTCTGATACTCTTCGGTGGTCATGATGCGGAATGTATCGCTTTCTTTATCGCGGCGATACCATAAGCCGCTGATCTTGCAGATGGTATCTATTATGTCGCGAACCGTAACCTGCTGTATATAGAGGGTGACCTCTTTCTGCCCGGCAGCCTCTGTTGCAACTATGTTGACGTTGAACCCCTCAGAAATAAGACGGGCGGCATCCACAATCTTTGCCTTCTTGAGATCAAACTGTTTAACCTTCAATTCCGCTTCCGTTACTGCTACGGCTTCATCCTGCGCCGAACCACCTTTGGCCATCAAGACTAAGAAACACAAGATAAGAAAGAAAAGCAAAAACCGCCCCGCCCCCCTTTGACGGTTGCTCTCTTTGTTGTTGAAGAAACGCATCATCGCACCACCATGACTCGTCCTAATGTCCCGACATCCACTATTACACTATTGTTGACAATATCTTTTATTCTGAGAACTATATTTTGCCTCGGATATTGAAGACTGATGGTGTCCTCTCTATGGACGATATATATGCCGAATCCCTGTATATCCAGAAGGGCTACCGGCGATCTATCCACTCCTTCTATAAGACCTTTCAATTGCATAAGTGGTATCTCCCCTTTCTGCTGCACTGACTGCTTTATCTGTTCGGTAGTGACAAATGGATCCATAGGCTTAACTTGAAGAGGGCTTGCCGGAATAGACTGAGCTTGCTTTTCCTTTGATTCATAAGAAACCTTTTTTTTATCATCTGCAAACCCAACGGTATGCAAGAATAATAAAATTATCACGAATAGGGCGATCTCATGTTTATTGCCGTATTTCATCATGGCGTTACTTCTCATTTTGTTTCTCCTTTTCTATCACCGCTTTTAAAATGTTATTTATTGCCCGTTGCCAGGCGAAAGATGGCCTGGAAAAAGGCAAAGTAGACAAACCCTACGATCCCTCCTATAACGATTATCATAACGGGCTCTACCATGGCGCTCATCCGTTTTATCCTCTCTTCAAGCTCCTGGTCATAAAAATTACTCAACTCATCGAGAACGTGCACCAGGGCTCCGGTACGTTCACCTACAGCCACGACCTGCGACACAAGGGTCGGAATTGCAGGATGGCGCAATGCCCCGGACAGGTCCTTTCCCGAAAGTATATGGTCTGCGGCATCTTTCAGGCAGCTCGCAATTGCCCTGTTTCCCAGAATTCCCGGTATCGTCCTCAGAGATTCGAGCAGCGTCACCCCACTGTGGAGAAGCATGGAAAGGGTTCTGCACAGCATGGCCATTGCCCCCACAGTCAAGAGATTGCCCACTACAGGTAGCATTAAAAGTCCTCTATCCATCTTCTGTCGTCCTGTTTCGGATACGTAGAGAACAACAATGCCGGCCGTGAGGAGCGCCGCTCCCAACAGGATGAAAATGGCGTAGGTCGTGGCAAATCCCGAGATATTCATCAAGAGCTGGGTTGACCAGGGGAGCGACACATTTCTATGCGCAAAGAACTTGGCAAACTTCGGAATTACCATCCACACGAGGAATATCACCACTGCAAAGGATGTCACAACAACAATAGCGGGATAGAGCAGGGAGGTTAAAAGCTTGCTCTTCAGCTCCATGTTCCGCTGGATATGTAAGGCTATCCTGTCAAGAATCATATCAAGTTCGCCGCTCACCTCCGCATTTTCAACCAATTTGACGGCAATGGTCGGAAAGAGTCTTCCCTCTCCTGACAACGCCTGAGAGAAGCTCTTGCCTGACCGAACTGCGTCGCCCATCCGAACTATTGCCGCCGCGAATCTCGGTTTTGTTCCTTGCTGCCCCTGGCTCACTGCCAGCGCCTGCAAAAGGGTCAATCCCGAGCGAAGCATCAAGGCGGTCTGTTGTAAAAAAAAGATAATATCCCGCTTTTTGACGCGTCTTAATCCCTTCAGCGCCTGCGTGAGAGAAAGAGAACGCATTCCTTCCTCAGCGGGGACCGCGGTCTCAGATGACGCGGCGCATAATTGCGCCACAAAAAGCCCCTGCCGTCGCAGAATATCGGCCGCTGCTCTGGTATCCGCCGCCTCGATGGTCCCGCTGTTTTCTTCGCCGCGCTCATCAACTGCGCTATATTGAAATCTCGCCACAGTTACACCTCTTGAATTACCGCTGTCATCACTTCGTCCAAGGTTACAAGCCCTGCGCGCGCTTTATCGCACCCATCTGAAAGGAGAGTGGTAAACCCCTTACATGCCGACCTGATCTCCGCCTCGGTTGTTCCCGATGAGATAAGCCTTGCCAGCGGTTGATCTATCCACAGGGTTTCAAAAAGCGCGATTCTTCCCCGGTAGCCTGTTCCAAGGCAGTACGCGCAACCTACCGGCTCATAGAGATTAATTCCCTCATCCCCTCCTACCCCAAGAAGCGCCGCCTCTTCAGGGGTTATAGTTCTGGGTTTCTTGCACAAGGAACAGAGGCGGCGCACAAGCCGCTGGGCGATCGCCGCGGCAAGCGTAGAACCTATCAGAAACGGTTCGCATCCGATATCCGTCAGCCGCGTAACTGCCGCGCAGGCTGAATTTGTATGGAGCGTTGAGAAGACCAGATGACCGGTCATAGCAGCCTTCATGGCTATATCAGCGGTTTCCGCGTCGCGTATTTCTCCGACCATAAGCACGTCAGGATCATGACGCAGCAGGGCGCGAAGCGCCTTGGCAAAATTCATTTTTTCGCCGCCGCTTATTTGAACCTGGGAAATTCCAGTAATGCTATACTCAATCGGGTCCTCAACGGTCATGATATTTATATGCGGGCGATTGATCTCGCAAAGTGCGGCGTAGAGTGTGGTGCTTTTACCGCTGCCAGTGGGCCCGGTCAAGAGAATCATACCGTAAGGCCTTTGTATCACTTTGCGAAATTGCTCCAGATTCTGATGAGACATACCCAGGGACTCAAGCGTCAGATCCTGCGTCTCGGTCCCTAATAACCGAAGCGTTGCCCGCTCGCCCCAACGGGTAGAGATTGTTGCCACACGGATATCTATCTTCTTGGATGCGGTCAACGGCAGTTGATAGCTAAATCCGCCGTCCTGCGGAGCACGCTGTTCCGCAATATCGAGCCCTGCCAACACCTTGATTCGGGAGAGAAGACTTGCGCCCGATTCCGTTCCCAGATTCGCCAGGCAGCACTGCAGCCTTCCGTCAATCCTCAGCCTGACGACCAACCCCTGCTCCGCCGGCTCAAGGTGGATGTCTGATGCCCGGCAAAGAAACGCCTCTTTCATGATCCGGTCAAACAGCTCGACAGCGTCTATGGAGGCACGCGCAGGTTCAATATGAGCGGCCGTATGTTTATCCCTAAAGGCGCTGTCAATGGCTGTCTTCAGCGTGTCCGGATCGCTCACGGCAAGCTTTGCAGGGATACCTACTATGCGTTGAACCGCGTCCAGGGATTGCCGGTCATCGGGATCTGCGGTAACAATAAGAATCTCCCCATTCTCCTGAAGTAGGGGAAAGATAAGACGACGTCGCGCAAGACTTTCCGGTAATCTTCGCACAAGCTCCGTAGGGGGATCGATAATTGCAAAATCAATATAACGAAGCCCTCTTTGTGCGGCAAGGGCGCGATAGAACGCAGAAACAGGAAACCGTCCGTAGCTTGCGATCACTTCAAGCAGGTCGCTGCGTTCCCTTCTTGCCTTGACACGGAGTTCTGGTACGATTGCAGCCTCAATGAGTCCGCTCTCCGCAGCGGCATTAATAAGATGTTCAACAGCAACAGGCATAATCACCTCATCCTTTCCGGGGTCGTCTCCCCACCCTGAATCCCCAGCCACATGTTCAGCGCATTCACGTCGCGAGCCGCTGTTTTGGCATCCTCAAGCGTAATAAGCCCGTCTTTTACCAGCCTTCCCAGCGATTGTTCCAAGGTTTGCATACCATGTGCCTTCCCCGTCTCCATAACCGTATAAAGCTGCTGTGCTTTGCCGGTGCGGATGAGATGGGCAACTGCCTGGGTAACACGCAGAACCTCTATTGCGGGCACCCTTTCTGCTCTCCTGTTTCCGGTGAGAAGCATCTGCGCCACCACAGCGCGTAAAACCATGGCAAGCTGCTGCCGTATCATCTCCTGTTCATCGCTTGGAAATGCACCTACTATTCTATTTAAGGCCCCTACGGCATCTCCTGTATGCAGGGTGGAAAAGACCAAGTGACCCGTCTCGGCCGCGGTTATGGCAGCGCGCATTGTTTCAAGATCACGCATCTCTCCTACCAGAATCACATCAGGGTCTTCGCGCAAGGCTGAGCGAATTGCACGGGCAAAACTGGGGACATCTGAATAAAGTTCCCGCTGATGGATAAGGCTCTTCTGATTGGTGTGAATGTACTCAACCGGGTCCTCTATGGCAAGGATATGGCAGGTGCGAGTCATATTGATCTGATGAATCATGGCCGCAAGGGTCGTCGTCTTGCCGCTTCCTGTCGAACCTGTCACCAGCACCAGACCATCTTTCAGTTCAGCAAGCTCCTCAAGCTGCAAAGGAAGACCGAGTTCTCGAACGGTGCGAATAGTCGCTTCCATTTTTCGTATAGCCATGGCTGCTTTTCCGCGCTCCCTGAACACATTAACGCGAAATCGTTCCCCTCCATTCAGGGAAAAGGCCATGTCAAGGCTTTGTTCCTCTTCAAAGACCTTAAGCTGTCTCTCATTCATAATAGCCCGCGCCATCTCTTCCAGAGCATCTGATGAGAGAATGTTACCTTGAAGCATCGTGAGTCTTCCGTGTATTCTGAGGATTGGAAGACTTTCAGCAGAAAGGTGAAGATCCGATGCCTCCTTTTCTATGCACTGCTTGAGAAGCTTTTCCAGTACTCTTGGCAGGTTATTCATACCTATTGTCCATTCCTCCCTAAAGCGCGATAATTAAATTTGACGTGATGGTACTGCCGTCTCCATCATTCTCGGATACCATGATCTCAAACCGTACGATCGTTACGTAATAAGATAATCCTTTTAACCCTATAATGAATCTCCGTAAGTCAGGGTAGGAAGATTCTATTGTTATTTGCCTGAACAGCCTCTGTGGTAAACCCTTGCCCAAAAACCAGGCCAGAGAGGCGTCCTGGGATGTTCCATGATACGAGACATCTTTTACTATCAGCACCCCATGCGCCCTTGCAAGTCCGGATATTTCGACCTTGAGCGCCTGAAACAACTCTGATGAGTCATGGGGCACAAACCGCTGTTCATACGAATGAATACGCGTCTGCCACTGCTCAATTTCCTGCTCAATACCGGCCAGTTCATTCGTAATCTGCAGAATATCGTCTTCCGACGGTTCCTTTGGTAAGTTGGTTTCCTTGAGCTTCGCCCTCAAACCTTCAATCTCCGTGCCCATGCCTCTGAGCGCTTGCACAGCAGGCCAGTAGCGAATGCGCACATAGCCCACTCCAATTATGACAAGGAAAGCCATGAAAAAGAGGACCATTTCCCTGAGGCTTATTTTCCCCCCTCGCATCACCCGTCCCCTCACTTTGCACTTCGCAGACTATTTGTTTTCACCTGGGTATCTTTGTCAAGCTTTTCAGGCGCTACTATCTTTTGTGCGAGGGTAAAGCTTACTGCGTAGCCTTGTATCCCTAACCGCCCGGCCTTCATCCAGATATCAAGGTCGGTAACAATCCGTTGCCATGGTTGCATAGATGCGGCAAGGTTCCTGGCAAACTGCTGGGCAGCGGTCTCTGAAACGGTCCAGCCGTTGATCTCGATTGCCCGCTCCGTTGTCTCGCTTATCTTGTCAATAACGGCACCCGACGTCACCGCTGACCGCGCAACCCCGTCCAGAAGCGCGGTCACAAACTGGGTGCGGCGCCCCAGCACGTCTTCAAAAAAGGTTATTTGCTCATCCAGGGTCTTCAACTCAAGCCTCTTGGCCTCAAGAGACTTTGTCAGCTGGTCTTTCTTTTCTGCCGCGCCTTTTATCCTCTTAACCTCTTCTTCGACCCTCTCCTGCTGCATCCGTAATTCTGTCTGCGCGGCAGAGCTCCCCTTCATTCTCACTGACAGATATATCTCAAGACCGGCAATGACCGCGATGCTTGCGCATACTGCGGCAGCCCACCGCATATCGGAACGCTTATAGAGCGGCGGAGCGGGATCTGCTGCAGGGACAAAAACCGTCAGCTTTCCGCCCGGCATGCCGAAGGCATTCCGCGCAGCCCCGGTGATATTTGCAAGCGAGGCCTGTATCCCCGGCAACATATTCCGGCCAGCCATAGAAACAGGAATGGGATTGACCCCATATTTGAATCTTCCCTCTATCTCATGCTGAAGCTGCGAAAGAATATCTTCCCTTCCGCATAGATAGATACGGTCAACCTTTTCGTCCAGAAGATAGAGAGACGCATCAACAGAAGGCGGCTCACCTCCGATGGGATAAAGCCTTATGTCGTGAATAGCGCCGTCTGAAAGCAAGATTGCGCAGATAAGCCCTGTCCGGATATCAAGAACGCCTACAACCCCTTTGAGAGAGGTTTGCCCTAACGCAGCAGCGCAACATCCTATCAATGGATAAATCCCCTTGAGTTTAAATCCATTAACCTTAAATAACCTTGCATACCGATCTCGCACAGACCTGCTGATCCCACAGGCAAGAAAAGGAGTCCCTTGCTCTGCCGAATTATTCTCTCCGCGCTGGCACGACCAACCGCACACATAATCTTCATCACTGCCGGCCTGGAACCCCTCCTGAAGTTTCAAACACTCCTGAAGCTGCTCCTGTGTAACAAGGCCAAGCGCTATCGCTGTCTCGCCAAAACGGAGAGGCTGCCGTCTTTCCCCTCCACCCGCCATAACCTCGTTCCTGTACACTTCCTGTTTTTTCAGTATCTCCCGCGCCTGTTCTTGAGACAGGCAGCCCCTTCCAACCATGATCGCGCCCAGAGAACGCATCGCGACCTGCTGGGCAAGTCCCGGTTCAAGTTCCCAACGAATCATTTCATGGAGACGCGATAAAGATCTCGCCTTTGCCGGATCAACAGGGAGCTTGAGAAGCACGGGAATTGCTTCATGGGACAGTAATACGGCCTGATGGGGAAGATTATTGGTAAATCCCTTTAGCGCACTGATTGTTTCGGTAAACGCAGCTTCAAAACCGGTCTTTTTTGACTCGACTACGTGTTCCACAATAATTTGCCCTTTTGCAGCCCGCACAATTACTGTTCTTAGACTCAGTCCGTCTGTCTCAACAACAAGCAGGCGGCGCGGATATTTTAATAAGGTTCTAAAATCCATATCGTTAAACTTTAGTTTAAGAAATCTTAACTTTTCCTTCATATAGTATAGTACGTAGGGAGATTTATCGTTATCAGCCTCGCTCCTTATTGAATCACCATCTCTACCACAGGCCTTACTGCATGAGGATACCAATTGACCGTGCGAACCACGCGATTCCCGGCGCTCACATAGGGCGCATCATCGCTATTATGAGGCACGCCATCATTGTCCTGTATCAGAATCAACAGATGTTGCCCCATGGGAATCCGCGTCGGAATTGCAAGCAATGCGTCTGGAAAAGTAAAAACAGCGGATGCGTTGTTTGCAAGCGCAGCGATTGAATCCGATGTCAGCCGCTTCCAGCCGGGATTAAGACCCGAACGTTTGACATATGTAAGGAGCGATACGCGCAGTCGTCCGGTTATATCGCTCCCGGATCTATTTGTCACCGTAACCTGCCACCCGGCTGCGTCAGCGCTCCAGTTTGATTGTTGAATTGCATCGGATATGTCACTATCATAACCGGCTCCACCTGCTTGCCCGTCAGCGCCAAGAGTCGTTGCAGTAAAATCAGTTGGTGTTGCAGTGACTGACCATCCGAAGTTGACGTCGCCGCTTGCACCGTTACCCCACCCATCGCGATACTCGCTGCTTCCCGGCTGCATGCTAAGATAGCTGCCCCGATGCCCCTTAAAAAGCCTTTCAGAGCTGCCAGTGAGTGTGATTTCGCCGCCGTTATTGAAACCTTCCAAGGCATCGGGCGTGGGGTCAAAGAGCGGATCCTTTAGACCGTAAACATCAAAACCCCCAAGCCTTTGCGTTAATGCCTGGATTGTATCGGGCAAAGCGCCGTTTTCAACGACAAATCCGGATAAGAGCCTCTCGCCATGGTACGACGTATCAAAATCTCCTATGATTGCGCGTCTGATATTGAGCAGGTGTCTTTGTGTCTCCTCATAGCGAAACTGTTCATCCGCATTGTTCACAAACGAAGCAGTCATTGCCGCAATCGTAGAAAGGATAAATACCACAAGGAGGAGTTCAAGGAGCGTAAACCCTCCGGTTGTCTTCAATTGGAAAAAAACTGTTTTATTCATATGATTACTTCAAGAGATACAAAACAATGTCGTCTCCGCCAGCGCCAGTGCTGTTGCTCTCATAAATGAGATTTGGCCCCATGCAGACGATCCTGACATTGGTATTATCCAAATCAAAGAGGAGGTACGGCCTTCCCCATCTATCATGGGGAGGGCCGCCCGAACTTGTGCGCCAGACAAGATACGATCCAACCGGCCTTGCAATAAAACTATCCGCCACCCCCTGCACCTCGTTCAGCGGACCGCCTGATGTCGGACTTCCGGTCCCGTCTGCGTTGAGACCATCTCCAATATCCACATATCCCTCGCCTCCGCGGGTAAGATACGGGCCCCGCCACCCCCTTGAAGTATTTTGATTCCATGTTTCGAGTGCATGACCTGTTCCTGAAAGCGGATTATCGTAAAGCTGACTGAAATTTGCCGGCGAATTGAACCAGGCTGCGCCTTGCGAAGGAACCGGTACACTTCCATCCGGCACAAGTCTGAATGGCCATTGCTTGGGCATATACCCTGTGTCCTGTCTAAACCTGAGAATTGCATCTTTGATCCTGAGCATTTCACTGTTTGCAAGCCTTAAGGTAGCGTCCTCCTGCACATTGTTAAACGCAGAGATGGCCCCGGCTGCCACAGCAGCAAGAATAGCCACAATAAGCAATAATTCAAGAAGTGTAAATCCCTGTTTATTCCCCATAGTCATCGCGCCGAGAAATAAATGGCCGGGGGTGAATTCTTCCACCCCCGGCGCATCAATTATCCTATGCGAGCCACGCTGTTATTGCTTTTGTCCTGTAAACTCAGCATACTCTTCGTCGAGCCAATCACCCTTCGGATCAAGGATACCTACGAATCTTGCTGTACTAAACTGCTCGCCTGCTGCTATTACTCCATCATCGTTGGTATCTGATGCGAGATGGAAGAGCGCCATATAGCGGCCATACTGATTCTTCGCAACATCGGTGTAGAAAGGCGCCTCTGCAAAGCCGGCTGAATTGCCTCCGGTTGCATCCGACACTATGGAGGAATTGTTCCCCACTCCGAGCGCCAGAACAATATGCTGGATAGCAGGATTCAGGCCTGTGATGTCATTGAGGCGGTTGCAAGGGCTTGAAAAAGGCGATGTGCAAGCCGCTGCTGCGCCAAGTCCCTCAGACTCCACAACCGGAACTACCGAACCTACGATAAGGGTTGTAAGCACCCCTTTACCCCTTGGTGCATCATCAAAATCCCTGTTCGGTATGTTACCTACCGTATTTGTAGCATTGGCAATATAACGGACCTGGGTAATCCCTGCATTGTTGAGTGCAGTCACATCAGCGGCAGTAAGGGTGTAAAGACCCAGCTTGTTGTCTGCTGTTGTTAAGTCTCCATCAGTACCCTGCAAGTTGTTATGAAGACCTGCGTAGAATCCGCCCGTGGTAAGCGAGCAAGAAGTGCCTGCCGCGCAATTAGCTGCGGTAGCATTATCTGTCAGTAACGCGTCAAACTCATTCGGATAAGCGCCACCAACCACCTTAAAGGTGCGAACCCCTTTATCAACCGCTGCTATATCGAATGTTGCCTGACCTTTGGCGGCCTTTGCCTCCAGCCCGTCATAAGATACGAGCAGCCCCCCTGCTATGATTGCCAGAATGGCAATGACAACGATCAGCTCAAGCAAGGTAAAACCATCTTGACGCCTTTTCATATTCTTCAAGAATGTGTTCATTGTCTTCTCCTTTTATTTTTTATTTTTTTATGAGGAATAGTTCCCCCGAAGAACCTATCTCATAGCCAACAACGATTTTTCCGGCCGTAATTCCCTTCCGGCCCCCCCGGACAGATCTCTCTGTTCCATAGGCATCACCTCCTCGTTTTTTTTTCGGTTGA
Organism: Deltaproteobacteria bacterium; assembly: GCA_030690165.1. NCBI lineage: Bacteria > Pseudomonadati > Myxococcota > Myxococcia > Deltaproteobacteria bacterium. Next base: position 99,474 of record JAUYHF010000055.1, read on the forward strand.
TAATCAACAACAAAACGGTACTGTTTCCCGCAGTGGATGATTATCTCTTTTTGATCATGGTGCAATATGCGCATCTCTATCCTGACCTCGCCGTATCCGTTGTGGGCAAACAACTCGTCATAGAGCGCAAGAAACTTTGTCACCACATTTTTGTTGCTTGATGTATTTTTTGAAGAGTTTTTTTTGCATATTCTTTCCTCTTGCCTATACACAGCCCATTTTTTACGCTTCTACTATTCCAACCTTCCTGTCTCCCCGTGAATGTCAATAAAAAAAGCCCGAACATAAGGCGGAAGTTTTACTTCCACTTTCTGTGCGGGCTTCGAAAGCCTCTCAGGAATTTAACGACCCTTACAAGGGTTCTCTATGGCGAAACTCTTAGTTATTGACTATGAAAATCACTTTCAGCGGCAATATAACAAAAACGTTAAACCTTGTCAAGCTTTTTTTACTTACGCCATTTATTTTTTGTATTTTGATGAATTTACGACACTGTGTGCGTTTTTTTACAAATTTACTCGCACACCAAAGGTTTTGGTGTGTGGGTTCATACATCAAATAACGGGGAGTTTCTGAAATTGTCTGCAATGGATTTAAAGAATACCTTCAGAATAGCTGTAAGAGGGATAGCAATCAATATGCCAAACATCCCTAAAAGCTCTCCCCACACTAGTATGGAAACCACTGTAATTACAGGATGGAGCCCGACCTTTTGGCCGATAAGTTTGGGTGTTATCAAATAGGCCTCAAGTATCTGCATTATTACAAAGGCTATTATTACATAGAGGGGATGTAGAAAATCCTGAAACTGAAGCAAGGCCATTGCCCCGCCAAGCAAGATTCCAAATACCAACCCCATAAAAGGGATAAGAAAGGCTACGCCCGCTATTACACCGATGAAGAATGACAACTCCACCCCGATTATGTAAAGGCTTATGCTGTAAAGGACTATCATTATAACGGACAGTATAAGCTGGCCCCTCAGAAATGCGCTTAAGACATAATCTATCTCATCCCACTTTACATCAAACCAGTGTCTCTGCTTAGGAGGTATGTAGCGCCATGCTATGGTCTTTATCTTTTCAAAATCTCTCAGTATGTAAAAAACATAAAATGGTATTATAAGAAATCCCAGAAGACCTATGACATAGCTTAAAGTGTTCCTGAACACAGAGGATAACCACCCGGTTAACATAGATATTACATCCGGCGACAGCCCTCTTGCGTAGTTTGCAAGTTGGATAAAAAGTTCTTCTATGGTTGTTGGCATATTTTTTAACATGAATATATTTTTTAATCTGGGCAGAATGGTATTCCCAAGGCTTGCGATATATGAAGGAAGCTTTTCACTGGCAATACTTATCTCCCGCTGGATAATTGATAAGAGAGTTGAGAACAGGAAAAAGGAGACAACAAGGAGTATCGCCAATATAGAGATGGTAGCAGTGATTCTACTAATCTTTTTCCTTTCCAGCAGTTCCACAAAAGGGTTCAATAGGTATGCCATAAAAAATGACAATATTATGGGGATAAAAACTATCCTCAAAGTATAAAGGATAAAAAGCAGGATTAATATAACAGAAAACCCTAAAATAAATTTTGCTAATTTCCCTTTTTCCAGCATCACTTAATGTCTCCCATTATTTTTATTCCGCGATACATATACTGAAGACCAGACAGGATTGTAAGGGCGGCAGTTGCTGTTATAAAAAGTTGAATGTAAAGGATTGATAAAGGATAGAGGGTTATGATTATGGTGAGTATTTGAAATACCGTGGTAAACTTGCTTGCAATGGAAGGGCGAATGTCAGTCCCCTTGCCCATTAAAGATATTATAGCAATCCCTGAAAGGATTATTATCTCCCTGCTCACAACTATCACAGAAAGCCAGCCCGGCAGCATGTCCTTGAAGGCCAGACTCAGATATGCGGATATAAGCAGCATCTTATCGGCAATGGGGTCAAGGTATGCGCCTACTACCGTCCTCTGATTCAATACCCTTGCTATCAAACCATCAAGGCCATCTGTTATGCCTGCCAGAATAAATATAATCAAGGCCATCCATAGGTCATTGTGAATAACAAAGATGATAAATACAGGAACCAGTAATATCCTGAATATTGTCAGAAGATTTGGTATGTTCATAAGAAAAAACAGGTTGAGGCTGAGGTTAAGGTTAAGTAAAGAACAAATAAAAACTTAATGTATTGTTTTTCAACCTCAACCTTTACCTTTACCTTAACCTTTGTTTTTATGGAAGCCAGTCATAATAATTCTTTTGCGATCTGCCCCTTGCAGTCATCTTACCAGCAGGCATGGTTGAAAAAATAGCGTCTATTACGCGCTGAATCACCGGCTCATAAGTCTTTATAACCCCAAATTCAACAACATTTCTTTCAAGGCTCATATCAGAATCCTTAGTTTTAAACTCTGATTCCAATAATTTTCCCCCGCTGGCCCCGTCATATAATTCAAGCTTAGCCCCTATCTTCATAGAGGCGTAACTAAGGAAAACAGTAGAATCCCACTCTGTTACAGTAGTATACAGGATGGAATCAGCGCCCAATATTGACGCAAGTTCTTTTGGGGTTTTGTTATAGAATTCACCCCTTCTCATTCCGCTGCGAAGAAGCCTGTCATCTACGGTTTCCAGAGAGATTGGAGAATATCCCACCTGGATAAGTTTTTCATACGTCATAGTCCTGAAGAGGTAATGCGCATCTTTATCCCCAATATCGCCGCCCACCGGCATCACAGCAATTATGCTCGGCATCCGCTCGTTATAATCAGCCGTCAGTGTATATTGAACAGCGCTGCCACAGCCGGAAACCAACAACATAAAAATACAAATAAATATAATTTTCATCATTGATTTATTGGCCCTTTCATTGGAAAAAATCTTACATCTATCCTATCCGCAGAAAACCAACCTGATGCAACAGTGGATTCTATTTTCCAATCTTTTATATCCATAGCCATAATTTCTTGTTTTAGCGCCTGGGCCCCTCCGCTTGTTTCTACGGTCATTTCTATTCTATCTCTGATAAATGAATTATAATGAATCGCTTTTACACCCTTGGTTCTTAGTATATTATTTCTGAAAAGTTCAAACCCTTTGTAGTCTCTAAGGTTCAGTATAGTAACGACGAGTTTTTTGATTTCTCCTTCATGAATAATCCCTGCAAAAGTCAAATCTTTTATTAACAGGTCAACTGCAATATCCGCTTCTATGGAGACATTATATATTGTCACCCCGCCTTCTGTTGCAGAGATCTCATCTTCCATGATTTCCTTTGAAAGGATGCGATAATTTAAAATGTAGCGGCTTGCATTGCTGTAAATCTTATCATCCAGTATCAAGGTAAAAGTGTCTAATCCTCCTTGATGTACGATTGTCTCTACTGCCTTTGCAACAGCCTTCCTGAACGCATCCTCAATAGCCATATCATCAGGTTTTTTTGTATCAATGGACGCAGGAATGCTGCCCATAACTTCAATGCGAATGGTATTATTATGGGAAAAAGCGATAGGTGAAATAAAAAACACAGCAACCAGCAATAAAATTATAGATTTAAGACTCATCTCAGAAATCCCTCTATCAAGGTTACTATCTTATCCTTTTCCTCAGAAGAAAACCATCTTATATCCGCTTCTTTCCTAAACCATGTCATCTGCCGCTTGGCATATCTTCTGGTGTTTTTCTTTATCTCTCTCACAGCGCCTTCCAAACCGTATTTATTTTGAATATAACCAAGAATCTCTTTATATCCCAGACCGCGCATTGCCTTGAGGTCTGGTGAATAACCCATATCCAAAAGTCTTCTTGCCTCCTCTGCCAAACCAACCTTCATCATATTATCTACCCTATCCTCTATGCTTTTGTAAAGAGACTTTCTATCAGCCGATAATCCGACCTTAATTGCCTCATACGGCTCTTCGGAAAAATTATGCTCCTTTTGAAAGACAGATATGGGCTTATTGGTCAGATAATAAACCTCAAGGGCACGAATAATCCTTGCTGCATTATTGGGATGTATTCTGGACGCTGCCTCCGGATCCACCTCCTTCAATTTTCCATAAAGATACATTGCTCCCTCGCTTCCCAACCCAAGCATGGCAAATTCATTCCTAAGCCGCACATCAGAACCAGGGCCTTTGAAAAGCCCTTTTGTAAGCGCCTTTATATATAAACCCGTTCCGCCGGCAACAAATACATTCTTCCCCCTCTCGTGTATCTCTCTGATTGCCTTTGAAGCCTCATCGCTATATCTTGCCGCAGTGAATTCTTCATCCGGATCTGCTATATCTATCAGGTGGTGTGAAATTTTTTCTCTCTGCTCCTTAACAGGCTTTGCCGTGCCAATATCCATATAACGGTATACTTGCATTGAGTCAGCGCTGACAATCTCTCCATCAAACCTCTCGGATAGCTCCATGGCAAGCGCAGACTTTCCCGATGCCGTCGGACCAACTATTACAATAATCTTTATCTTATCCATTTTACATCAAACCTTCCGAGCATCTCTTGTTAATGTTATGAGAGTAATCTCAGGCGGGCAGTTAAATCTTATTGGAAGCCCTACAACACCAATACCCCTTGAGACATACACCTGTGTATTGGGCAATTTTACCAAGCCGCCAGTGTATTTTTGACCATAATTAGACATAGTCACAGGCGCTATGGAAAATGGCAGGCGAACCTGGCCGCCGTGGGTATGACCCGCAAGCACTAAATCCACCCTTGCGGTTTTTGACATAACCTCTGCATAATCTGGATTGTGAGAAAGCAAAATCCGCGGGATATCGTTAGAAACCCCGTGAAAGGCTGCCTTTAAATCCTGAGAGCCCTCCATAAAATCTCCAACACCAGCAACACAAATAGCCGTATCTTTTATCTCTATCAATTTATTACTATTTGTTATTACAGGGATGCTATATTTATTAAAAACATCTTTTGTCAGTTCTGCCCCTGCCCAGTGGTCATGATTGCCAAGAACAGACAGAATGCCATTGGGTGATTTAAGTTTGCACAAGGCACTGACAGCAGGCTCAATATATTTATGAGAATCATCCACGTAATCCCCTGTGAGAACCATCAAGTCAGGCTTTAAGGCATTAGCTTCGTCAACAACCTTCCCAATAAACTTAATCCCGACAAACGGGCTATGATGTATATCCGTTAACTGGCATATCCTGAATCCCTCAAATACTTGAGGAAGATTGTTTATAGTTATGGTCTTTTTTTCTACGACAATACGTCTTGGTTCAAAAAAGACGCCGTCAGCAATAAGACCTGCTGCCCCGGCAGTTAGAGCGCCTTTTAAAAATTGTCTTCTATTAAAATTAGGGACACATCCCATTTATTGACCTTTCCCCTTCTTTGGCCTTCCTCGCGGCCTTAATTTGAATATTCTATCAAGTTTTTGCTCCATTTTCTCTACGAAACTCTCACTGCCAAAGGGACGGCCATTTCTCGTATAATCTCTTATGTTGTTTATATCTTCTTCTTTAATATTCGCTTTCATCAATTCTATGTAATCTGTCCTTTGCCTGCCTTCAAATAGCATTTCGCCAAGCGCCTCGTCTTTTGTGCCGTATATATGAGTCTTTGCGCTTGAATATGGGTAATCTTCGGCTTTCTTCGCAATTTTTGCCCGCACAGGGTTTTGTTCTATGTATCTCGCCACAGCCCATAAATATTTCTCTTTATCTATTATACATGAATGATACCTGCTCTCCCACAACCTGCCTGTCCTCTTATAAGTCCTGTTGATGTATTGGGTATAGCAAAGGGTTATGCCCTGCATCATTTTGTATAAAGACTCATTTTTTGACGGCCTCGCCAATAAATGCACATGGTTGCTCATAAGACAGTAGGCAAGGATGGGCGATTTCCATTTATCTGAATATTTCTTGAGGAGGGATAGATACTTGTCTTTGTCTTTTTCATTGAAAAAGACTTTTTCTCTGTTGTTGCCTCTCTGAACAACATGATGGGGAAATCCTGATGCGACTGCCCTGGCTATCCTTGGCATGATGGAATTCTACAGAATAATAGCCAGATTGTCAAATAAATTGGGATGTGTCCCTAATTACTCTCTAATTACTCTAATTACTCTAATTACTCCTTGGGATGTGTCCCTAATTACTCACCTAATTACTCACGAAGGTCGCGGCGGACATCAAAAAAATATTGAAGGCGCTGGGGCTGTAGGGGGGGAGCGTAAACTCCGGCATCATGTCAAACCAAACGCGGCAAATGGCGCCCGACCAGGACCGCCGACATTATGGGTTGAGTCTTTCGTAGGCCTTATACAAGGTATTCTCTTCCTTTCTGATGCGCGACTGCAATGTGGCGTAAAGCCAGCCGAAGTCCCTGGCGAACTCCGTGCCCTGCCCTCCTGAGGCGTATTTATCGAAAAACCTCATTGCCGCCTTGGAAACCTCGTCCATGTCCCTGGTGAAAATATCGAGCGTCTGCTTCAAGACGGCGTCGGTCTCAGATGCCTTTCTTAAGACCGGATAGAGCTTCGTGTCTTCTTTCGTAAGGTGCGCAAGCAGCGTATCCTTGACGGAATTAAGGCCCTCCTTGCCCTCCCTCGACATAATGCCCTGACGCCTTACCGCGTTCAGGATATCTACTATGAGTATATGGTCTTTCTGAAGCTCTTGAATAAGATTGGACATTTTCGTTCCTCCGTTTGACGAGATTGCCTGAGACAATATTCCAAGTTCCATATCGAAGCCTCAGGTTTATATGAAATTCATACTGCCTCGAAGATTACCGGCCTCCTTCCATGAGATGGACCATCAGGTTTCGGGGCAAGGCGCTAAAGGCCGAGCACGGTCGACGCCTTCAAGACTATGTCATCCGGATTGAACGGCTTGGTAATATACATGTCGGCCCCGACCTCTATCCCGCGTTGCTTATCATACTCCTGCCCCTTCGCGGTAAGAAGCACTATGTGGACGTCCTGCATCCCGAGGTCCTTCTTGACCGTGCGGCACACGTCAAAACCGTTCATCTTCGGCATCATGACATCCATAAATACAAGCCCCGGCCTTTCGGTCTTTATAATCTCGAGCGCGGCCTCGCCGTTGTCGGCCATAAGCAGCACCGCGCCCTTTTCCTCGATGTCTTCAAGCGTCTGCTCCAGTAAAAGCCTTATGTGCGATTCGTCGTCCACGATCAATATCTTCTTCGGCATAATCCCCTCCGGTTCAATATAAGACCTCGAAGACCTCTACGGATCTTTTCTTACCCTTCACCTCGACGCTCCCGCGCGCCTTAAAATCATATACCCCCTTCATGGTCTCTTGGATGTGCCTTCCGACAAGTATCTCCCCTCCCCGCGCCATGGCCTGAAGCCGCTGCGCGATGTTAACCTCGTCACCGATGGCCGTATAGTCCATATGGTGTACCGATCCGATATTCCCCACCACGACGTCTCCAGAATTTATCCCGATCCCGACCGAGAAGTCTCTTGACGGGCACGGCCAGTTACCCGCCCTTATGGCGCGCTGCATGTCAACGGCGGTGTCAATGGCCCTCTTCTCGTTGTTGCCCATGTCTTCCGGCGCCCCGTAAAGGGCGAGTATCATGTCGCCGACGAACTTGTTGAGCGTCCCGTTGTGTTTGAAGATTATGTCCACCATGTCGCCGAAGTATTTATTAAGGAGACCAACGAGGGACACAGCCTCCATATCCTCGCTAAGCGAGGTAAAATTCCTTATATCCGAAAAGAGTATTACGAGCCGTCGTTTTGCCGATTTGAGCGTAATGTCTCCGCTTGTGTTCATGACCTCGCTTACAAGGTGCTGCGGCAGATAGCGTCCGAGGTTGGTTTTGATCCTCTCATGCTTGAGCGCGGCCGTATGCAGCCTGCTGTTCTCGATGGCGAGCGCCGACTGGAAGGCGAGGTTCGAAAGCCGCCTTAAATCGGCCGCGGTGTAATTATAGGGTCTGTGGGTAGACACGTTGAAGACCCCCATGACCTTATCGCCGGTCTTCAGCGGGGCGCAGATGAGTGAATGTATCTTTATGTCGCTCTTTACGAACCTGTGGTCCAACTCGACGTTATTGATTATCTCGGCCATTCCGGTCTTGAGCACATGACCGGCTATGCCGACCCCTGGACCTAATTCGGCCTTGGGGAAATGTTCCTTCCCGTACGGGACGAGTATCTCGAATTTATTCTCCTCGTCGCTCCATGTCATTATCGAGGCGCTCGTGACCTCCGTCTGCTTCCTTATTTCGTCCACCGCGAGCCTCGAGACCTCTCTTACGTCGAAGCACGCCACCACCTTCTCGGAGAAATCGTATATGAAGTTTATATCCCTGTACTTATCGAGGGCCTCCGCCGCAAGGGCCTTCTTCTCGGCCTCCTTCTCCACGAAAACCCCCATGAGAGTTGCCACGGCCTCCGCCTTGCCGTCCCCGACGACCCATGCCACGGGGGAGTCCTTAAAGAGTATGGGATGACGGTGGGTCGCGTTCGTATCGTTAGAACCGATGATGCCTCTGCCGTCCGAGTCTACTACGGCTACGGAGGAGCCGACGGCGGCCTGGAGGTTGGAGAAGAACGTCGAAAAATCCTTTTTCTTGGACAACTTGCGCAGGATTACCTCATCCATCGGCTCTCCCCCCCACCGCCATGAAGATAAAAAAGACGTTTTCAAGCCCCTTCTCGTATCTGATGGTCTTCACCACGTCGTGTTTTTCGGAAAAGATCTTGTCCATTATTATCAGGTCCGGCTTGTACCTCACCGCCTCTTCCACGCATGTGCTGCCCTCGCATACCCCTACCGCCTGAAATCCCCTGCTCTCGAGCGCTTCGGTCAGCGCCTTTACGGACGATTCGGTTTCATCCATGACCATGACCTTCTTCTTAGACCCGCCCTGCGACACAAGGACGCCCACCTCTTTTAAGAGCGCGTCGATGTCCACGGGTTTTGTGAGATACCTGTCAATGCCGAGCTTAAAACCCCTTTCCTTGTCCTCGCATATGGAGAGTATGATGATCGGGATGTTCATGGTAAGCGGGTCGTTCTTGATTACAGCCGCGACGTCGAAGCCGCTGATGCCCGGCATCATGACGTCGAGCACTATCAGGTCCGGCCTCACGCCCTTGATAATGTTCAACGCCTCCATCCCGTCAACGGCCTCCATAACGGAATATCCGGTGGTCTCGAGTTCCTGCCTCAGGAGTTCCCTGATGTTCTTGTCGTCATCCACTATGAGAACGCTCTTGCCGGAGCCGGACGACGACACGGAGGAGCTTGTCACGTGCTGCCTGAGCCTTCTGATGAGCGCGTCTATATTGTTGATTTCGGCGCGGGCCGCATCGTCCTTGACGGGCAGGGTGAATGAAAAGGCGCTCCCATGCCCAGGCTCGCTCTCCACCCATATCTTGCCTCCGTGATGCTCCACTATCTGTTTGCATATCGGGATGCCAAGCCCTGTCCCTTTCCGTCAGGGTGTCTCCCACCTGCTTGAACTTCTCGAAGACCTTGGGCTGGTCTTCCTTCGATATGCCTATCCCCGTATCCACGACGCTTATCACGACCTCGTTCTTTGAAAACCGCGCCCTGCACGTGACGTTCCCCTTTTCGGTAAACTTCACGGCATTTGAAAGGAGGTTTATCACCACCTGCATGAGCTTGTCCGCGTCAACTACCACCGTCGGCAGGCCCTCCTCGATATCCTTCACCACCCGTAAATCCTTATGGTCGAAGAGAGATGTGGTGGCGTTAACCGATCTGTCTATAATCTCCGATACGGTCGTCTTCTCCAGCTTCCAATCCACCCTTCCGGCCTCAAGCTTGGCGAGGTCGAGAACGTCGTTGATGATTGACGTCAGACGCCCGGCCTCGGAGAGGATGATGCCAACGTTGCTAAGCACCTGTCTTACCGCCTTTTGAACCTTCGCATTGCTGCTCTTGACCTCCGGTATTACGACCCCTTCAAGCCTGTTTTTTATGATCTTCGCGAATCCGAGGATCGAAGTGAGGGGCGTTCTCAATTCGTGGGAGACCGTGGAGAGGAAATCCGACTTGACCTTGTCGAGTTCCTGCAGCCTTACGTTGGCCTCGTTCAGGGACATGGTCTGCCCCTCAAGCTCCTTGAAGAGCCGTTCGGACTCCGCTTCCAAGGTCTTCTCAAACGTCATGTCCCGGATTACGGACGTGACCCCCGTCGCGCACCCGGCCTCTGATATGTTGGCGACGCAGATTACGGTGAGGCTGGCGCCGTTTTCAGCGGCAATCTCATTGATTAAGGCGGGCCTTCTTTTAGAAAAAAACGAGACGGGGTATAGGACCCCCCCTCCACCGCAGCTTCGTAGACGCCCGGGGCGTCGGCGGCCGCGCCGCTTGACAGCCCGAGAAGCGACTTTGCAAAGGCGTTCATGAAGCTTACCTTCTTATCGAGGCCCGTAACGATCAACCCCATGCCGCTGTTGTCGAAGCGGTCCAAACTGAACAGGTCGCCGAGATTGAGGCTCTCATCCGACCCTATCGCGTAGAGTATCTCCTCTTCCTTCTCGATCCGGGCTTTTAAGGCCGCGAAGAACATGCTGAAGTCCTTACCGAACTCAAGGCTCGAACCGTCGGCGCAGTATTTATCGAAGAATTGGAGCGCCGAGCCAGCCACTACACCCATGTCCTTTACGAAATAATCTATCGTTTCGAGGAGGTCTTTATCCTCCGCCGCGATCCGCTTGAGCGACGGATACAGATTGACCTCTTCATTATTCAGGTGGGCGATCAGTATGTCCCTGAACGACACAAGCGTCTTTTGAACCTCCCGCGACAGCGCGCCGGCGTCCTTCACCTTGACAAGCATATCGAGCGCTATGGCGTGTTCGGCCTTGAGCTGCTTGATGAGTTCTTGCATACGACTCCTTTTTTTCGGAAGGTATTATTCGGGTCCGCGCTATTGCTTAAATTTGCGCCCGGCGCCGCTTTCCATCTGCCGCGCTCATCAGCCTGACGAAGACCGGCGAAGCGGCGCTGGGGGCAAATCAAAGGCAAAAAGAAAGGGACAGACCGTAAAACGGTCTGTCCCTTTCTTGAATAAAAAAACAGTTGTCGCTGAAGCTATACTGCCTGCCTGCGCAAGAATTATGCCTTATTATTCTTTCTATGCTTCCCACGTTGCCTATTTTATAATTGTAAATGGGGACACATCCCATTTATCGCCTTCCTCTTTTTCCCGCTATCTCTCAATCATGCAATTTACAAACTTTGCCTGAAGATGTGCGGCGCAACCATCATCTCCTTTTAAACATCTTCTCTATCTCAATCCTGGAGATGGCCTTTATAACAGGCCTTCCATGCGGACAATTGCCGGAAAAGTCAACATGAGTCAGCCTTTCCAGTAATGCCTTTGCCTCCTCATTAGAAAGCTGCCTCTGCCCCCTTATAACGCTGTGGCAGGCTATCCGCATAAGAATATCATCCAGTCCATCTTCTATCCTGAAACTTATCTCAGAAGAGACCAGTTCCTCTAACATCCCTTTTATCAAACCACTGCAATCCCTGCCGGAAAGTATATCCGGCACAGCTCGTATTATGAATGCATTACCGCCAAATGGTTCAATATCAAAGCCAATAGCCTTTATAGCCTCATGAGAATTTTCTAAAACATCTCTTTCCTGCAAGGAAAGCTCAATACCCTGGGGGATAAGAAGCATCTGGCTGGCTACACAACGGTTCAGATAGTAGTCTTTTTTTAATTTCTCAAATGCAATTCTTTCCGCTGCCGCATGCTGGTCTATTATATAAAATTCCCCTTCTCTTTCGCACAACAGATATTCCAGCCATAACTGGCCTAATATTTTTAATTCGCTAAAAAACAAGGTCTTGGCATCCCCGGCAGACCCGGTAAATTCTGTTTGGCTAACTTGTAAATCAGAACACGTTGCCTCAGGATTATATCTTTGTCTAAATTGTGATAAATCATCATAACCTGAGGTTCTCTCCCTGACCCATCCTGCCGGCATCCTATTTTCATATGGTTTGACAAAGGAGGCATGAGAAGGCTCCCCCCATATCCCCAGGGCAGCTTCTATTGCCCCTCTTGTAAGCTCATACACGTTTTTGGGATTTTTAAATCTCACCTCGCATTTTGTCGGATGCACATTGACGTCAACCTCTTGCGGCAGAGTGGTTATAAATAAAACAACAAAAGGATATTTGTCCCTGTATGTAGTAAGTATGGATTTGCCGTGCGCAAAGCAGTTTCTATAGCCGTTTGCAACTGCATGATTGATTCCCCTGTCTCTTACCCATCGGTTATTTACATAGATAAAAAGTCCCTTGGTTGTTGTGGAATATGCAGATTCAGGCTTCGCAACAAAGCCATGAATCTTCAGCGCCTCATCCCCTGCCTCTACAGGAATAATATCCTTTAAAAACCCCTTTCCAAAGACATCCGCAACCCTCGTCCTCAAATCAGCCTTCGTTGAAGTCTCTAATATAGAGACATTGTTATTATAAAGCCTGAACCTTATAGAGGGATACGCCAAGGCAAGCCTTGTAACAGTATCGGATATATGCCCAGTTTCTGTAGAGATTGACCGCATAAATTTCAGCCTTGCCGGTGTATTGAAAAATATATCCCTTACCTCAACCATGGTCCCGTTTGCGCAGCCGGCATCGCTAAAATCTTCTATCTTCCCTCCTTTCACTGTCACTATTGTTCCTGCAATCTCTCCGGAGACCTTAGTAGTCAAAACAGTTTCAGATACGCTGGCGATGCTGGGGATAGCCTCACCGCGAAATCCCATAGTGCTAATGGAATAAAGGTCTTCTTCATTCAACACCTTGCTTGTTGCATGCCTCTCAAACGCAATAACTGCGTCATCCCTTGTCATGCCTTCTCCATCGTCAATAACCTTTATCAGCTTCCTGCCGCCATCGCGGATATAGACAGATATATCTGTTGCCTTTGCGTCAATAGAGTTTTCAACAAGTTCCTTCACAACAGAGGCAGGCCTCTCTATAACCTCGCCGGCAGCAATCTTTATGGCAAGAGACTTGGGCATTATCTTTATTTTATTGCATTGCGGCATAAAATGATGTTAAGACATTATGGTCTTTAATGTCAACTACAGCCTAACAGGCTGTTGAAAAAGACCTCAACAGCCATGATTACACAGATTTATAAAAACGATTACACAGATAATTCAATAGTTTAAATCTATGTAATCTATATTTTTTATCCGTGTAATCAGAGATTGTTGAGTTTTTCAACAAGCTCCTAAAGAATAGTTTGACATCATTTAAAGCACTGTGGAAAAAATGTTGTTTACCCTCTTACTTCTCACACTAATCACACTAATCCTTAACCTGCCATTCGGCTATTTGAGGTCAATGGCAAAGAGGTTTTCTCCCAAATGGTTTCTATATATACACATACCGATACCATTTGTAGTTTTGATGAGGATATGGTTAGGCTTCAGCTATAATGCAATCCCTGTTCTGCTCATAGGGGCAATGACCGGCCAGCTTTTGGGCGGATACCTGCCCCTGCTTAATATCTGCAGGGACAGGAATAAAGCAAAACAGTTGTTATGACATCTACAAAAGAACCTGCAAAAATAGGAAATATCTTATCTGCTTTTTGGCACAATAATACTCCTAAGGCAGTGGCAAATTGGTTTAGAGTCCTCAGTGTATGGCCAAAGATAGCGGGGATAAATATAGCAAAAAGGGCCGGGCCGTTAAAGATCGCAGGAAAAACCTTATATTTAACAGTAGAAACATCTGCATGGATGGAAGAGTTGAAATATATAAAGGAAGACATTATAAAAAAGATAAATAAAGAGCTTCAAGATACGACAGTTGAAGACATTGTTTTCCGCCTCGGCAAGATTACTCATGCCCAAAAAACACCCGCCCCGACCCGCCGATCCAATTCCAATCCGTTGGCGGGCAATGCCCACCCTACGCAACTCTCTCAGAAAGAAATGGATAACATTGACAGATTGGTGTCCCCTGTAAAGGATGAGGGGTTAAAAGAAACCATCCGAAGGGCAATAATAGCAAATAAATGTCAGATAATCCGTAACTAAAAATGAGCAAGCAAGCAGGGCGGCTTAATTTTTGACTTAATTGTATTGACATATTAGGGGAAAAATGTTTACCTTCACATTTTAAAATTTTTGATAAAAACTAAGGAGGCTATTATTTATGGGAATCAAAAATTATCTTTTTACATCGGAGTCCGTGACAGAAGGACATCCTGATAAGGTTGCAGACCAGATATCTGATTCGGTTCTTGATGCAATCCTTACTCAGGATCCCAAAAGCAGGGTTGCATGCGAGACGCTGGTTACTACAGGCCTTGCGCTTATAGCAGGGGAGATAACTACAAAGGCGCAGATAAATTATCCTGAGGTTGTAAGGAATACTATCAGGGATATCGGTTACACCGAGACCAGCATGGGCTTTGACGCCCATACCTGCGCTGTTATGGTAACGATTGACAAGCAGTCGCCTGATATTGCAATGGGTGTTGATACTACGGAGGGTAAGGAACAGGGCGCAGGAGACCAGGGGCTCATGTTCGGCTATGCCTGCGATCACACGCAAGAGTTAATGCCGATGCCGATACATTTTGCGCACAAGATAACAGAGAGGCTGGCAGAGGCAAGAAAGAAGGGAATATTAAAGTTTCTAAGGCCAGACGGAAAATCTCAGGTTACTATTCAATACGTTAATAACAGACCGGTAATGGTTGATACTGTGGTTGTTTCAAGCCAACATTCGCCGGATGTGGACAACAAAATATTAAGGGAAGCTATCATTGAAGAGGTGGTAAAGAAGGTTATTCCTGCCCAGTTTTTGGATAAAAATACAAAGTATTATATAAACCCAACAGGAAGGTTTGTTGTCGGCGGACCACAGGGCGACTGCGGGCTCACCGGAAGAAAGATAATAGTTGATACATACGGCGGACACGGCAGCCATGGAGGCGGGGCATTCTCAGGTAAAGATCCGTCAAAGGTGGACAGATCTGCCTCATATATGGCTAGATATGTGGCAAAAAATGTTGTTGCAGCAGGTCTGGCAGACGAGTGCGAGATACAGATTGCTTATGCTATAGGCGTTGCAGAGCCGGTATCGATCATGGTTGACACATTCGGCACAGAGAAGATTGCGCCGGAAAAGATAGTTGAGCTTATAAGAGAAAACTTCAAAATGAAACCTGCTGATATAATCAAAACGCTTAATCTTTTAAGACCTATCTACAGAAAGACCGCTGCAAACGGCCATTTCGGAAGAAATGAACCGGAGTTTACATGGGAGAAAACAGATAAGGCAGAGGCGCTGAAGAAGGCGGCAAAAATATAAAAACAGGCGATAGGCAAGGGGCAATAGGTAAAAAATTACAAAACCTATTGCCTATAGCCCATAGTCTGTATCAAATTGGAGGTTAAATGAAATATCATGTAAAAGACATTAGTTTGGCTAAAAAGGGGAAGCTAAAGATTGAGTGGGCTGAAAAGGACATGCCTGTTTTGAGACTCATCCGTGACAGGTTTGCCAAAGAAAAACCGCTCAAGGGTTATAAACTCGCTGCATGTCTGCATGTTACCACCGAGACTGCCAATCTTATGAGGACGCTCAGGGAAGGAGGGGCTGATACCTATCTCTGCGCCTCAAATCCATTAAGCACACAGGATGACACGGCTGCATCCCTTGTAAAGGATTTCGGAATACCTGTATTTGCAATAAAAGGCGAAGACAACAAGACATACTATCAGCACATAAACGCCGTATTGGATACAAAACCGAATATTACAATGGATGACGGCGCAGACCTTGTGGCTGCAATCCACGGCGAAAGAAAAGACCTGATTAAAAATATAATCGGTTCAACAGAAGAGACAACAACAGGGGTAATCAGGCTTAAGAGCATGGCAGCTAAAAATGTGCTCATGTTTCCTGTCATCGCTGTAAATGACGCTGATACAAAGCACTTTTTTGACAACAGATACGGCACAGGACAGTCAACCATTGACGGCATTGTAAGGGCAACGAACAAACTGCTTGCAGGCGCAAAGTTTGTTGTGTGCGGCTACGGATGGTGCGGCAAAGGCCTTGCCATGAGGGCTAAAGGCATGGGCGCAGATGTTATTGTAACCGAGATTGACCCGTTAAAGGGAATAGAGGCTGTCATGGACGGCTTCAGGGTTATGCCCATTGCAGACGCGGCAAAGATAGGCGATGTATTCTGCACTGTAACCGGCAATATCAATGTCATCCGAAAAGAGCATTTTAAGGTGATGAAGGACGGCGCCATAGTATGCAATTCGGGCCATTTCAATGTTGAGCTTGATATAGAGGGGCTTAAATCACTGAGTATAGGTGTAAGGACTGTCAGGGATTTTGTTGAAGAATATCTTATGAAGGACGGCAGAAGGATATGCCTTTTGGCGGACGGCAGGCTTGTAAATCTTGCATCAGCAGAAGGACATCCTGCAAGCGTTATGGACATGAGTTTTGCAAACCAGGCGCTGTCAGCAGAGTATGTGGTTAAGAACTTTAAGAAACTGGGAAAGAAGGTTTACACAGTTCCAGCGGATATTGATAAAGAAATAGCCAGATTAAAACTTATATCCATGGGCGTCAAGATAGACACCCTCACAAGCGAGCAGAAAAAATATCTTGCCTCGTGGGAGATGGGGACATAAGACCTCTATTGTAAGAGGAGTTCTCCCTGCGGCAGGCTCTATCCCTCAAGATATGAAAGATAGGGCCTGCCGATTTCCAAAAGTTTATTCAACCAATCCTCTTTACTATCTCCTTAAGAATGGCCCTGTCGTAATCCCCTACTTCACCCCTCTCCCTACCCACCAGCTTATACGCCTGGGGCCTTAACCCGTTTTGGGTTTGCTCTATATAAAAGATAAACGCATCGGGAGAAAAGACCTCCGATGGCACAAGCCATCCCCCTGTGTTCCAGAGGTTTATAAAACGACCGTTTACCCTTACCTTTCTATCATCCTTTAAAACCCTGCCGCCATAATGGGTATGACCAAACACAAGGTGAAAATCGTCTGTATCCATGCTTAATTTGACCATCTTCTCCAGATATGTGACAATCCTATCCCTCATACCATCGTCAAATACAGGGGTAGAATCCTCCTTGAAGCTGACCCCTCTTGTAGGATGGCCAGCCCTGAGACTAATCCACCTTGCCCAATCATAAATCTTTTCCCTGAGGTTATATATCCACGGGGACTTCCCCCCTTGAAACCATATTTTTTCCATAAATTCCCATGTCTTCTCTTCTATTTCCTCAAGACTGGACACAGGACCGGCTGCCTTATTCAGGGTGCTGGAAAAGAGGTGACCGTGGTCAAAAAGGAAATAACTATTATCCATCTTGATTTTGTAAAATGGGTAATAGGCCTCTACATCACCTTTATAATCTGCGGGGATACACCGCTCCATAAGGGCATTTGGCCTCTGAATACTAACCCCGGTTTTTGGAAAGCATTCTTTATAACCCTTTCCATAACGGGCCTCAAGCATCTCCACCCAGAGATGATGGTCGTGGTTTCCAGGGATGTATATAACCTTATCCACACTAACTTTTTTAAGAATAGCAGTAAGAAAGACCCTCGTATTGCTATATGCCTCTTCCGGCTTTGCCTCAGAAAGGTCTGCAATATCCCCTATAAGGATGAGTTCCTCTATACCGTTCTCAATCCCCCCGCCACCATTGGCAAGTTCTGATACCTTAGCAACAAGGATATCTAATATATTGGGGGGCTTATTATATAAAAGCCCCTCCGGCTCTCCCAAATGCAGGTCTGAAAGCGCCATGACTTTAATCTTCTTCATATTAACACCTCCCTGTCTATCTGTTAAAATTGAATCAAATCTGTTTCCGTTCCACGCTATAATATGTCAGTAAAACACGCACAAATATGGGAGGTAATTTATCTAACAGTGTCAAATAAAATCCTTATTTACTGATTAAATTTCAATCCATTTGAGGTTCATCCTTCTTAAACAGCTGACGGTGAGATAGGCGATAAGACAATTCATAAAAACAAAAAATACCAGCAGGTAGTGGAAAAAATAAATTGGTTTTCCTAACAAAAAGAAGACTTCAATAAAATCTATCACGGCTGCTGACAAACGAAATACAATAGATAACTGCACTGCCACAATGTTTTTTCCCGGATTTTTAAATCCAAGGAATTGAATATAGGCTGCGAATAGCCAGTATACCCCAACACCTCTTATAAACAGAGGCTCATTCTGGGGGGTAAAAAGAATAAACTGTTGAAAATGTTTTGCAAAAAAGATTGCATACACTCCGATCCCAATATCCCAGAAGAAAAGAACCGCCAGAAGCAGGCGCAGACGTTTTCTCGCAACTTCCTTTTGCTCCACTTTCACCTCCATATTCAAAATGCTACAGATAATCGTACCGATAAAATATCCGTTTAATCGGCTTTAAAATCTTTCTCAGGATTACGATGGGCAGCGCCTTTTTCTTAAAAGAAAAGTACTTGTCCATAGCAGTGATCCCGGAGAACCACCAGTCGCTGAACGCAGTTGCCTCTTCAATGATATCCAGGGATTTGATGAAGACCTCACTCACATTCTGCCATGGCTCATATACAGACGTATCTCCTATCCACTGAATCTCAGGTTTTCCAAATGCCTCTACAGCAAGGGGGAGAAACCTTCCAATCTTTGGGTCGTCAGGATCAATGCCCATCTTTTTGGCGCCAACCCAGTCCACAGCAATAAGGTTTTCACCGCCGAGCATTGTCTTTGTATGATTTGGTTTTGGATCAACTATAACCCCGAAGTGTCCATCGGCGCTATAAATGCCATCAATCAGACCGAAATGCACAGGAAAGCGCTTTAATGTCTCTATGGTCGGCCAGTCGTACTCCCTCTTTGAGTGGTACTCTTTTAATTTATTCTGCATAGGGAGAGTGCCATAGATATTCTTTAGGGTAAGTGTATAGTGGCAGAATACATGGGTCTTGTTTTTGGCAAAGGAGATTCTAAAATCCGCATCCCTCCATGTAGGCCCCACGAAGTGCCTGCCCAATCTCCCGCTGTAATCATACGGGACCATCTCCTCTGTCAGGTCAACTATGCGGTAATTCTTATTTGTAGAATATCCTATATACTGCGCTACCTTTACCACCTCTCTGTTTTTGTAGTAATTTCCAAATGTGCTCTGCGCTTCAACAATACTTATATTGGAAAATCCCCTGCCCGCAATCCTGTCAATAAAGGCCTCCACAAGTTCAGGGTCTGTATATGTGGAGATGTCCTTTTTAGAGTGCATAAACATAAAGTTAGGTTTGATCACCACGGAAAAATCTTTCCTGGGCTTGCCTGTTTCCTGAAAACGTTTCTCCAAAATCTCAAAAAATCGTGTCGTCTCCAGAACCTTATCCAGCAGTCCAAATTTATCATCGCCTTTAAAAACGGCTACAGTCGCAGGACCTGTGCCTTTGGGCGCCGCTGCCACCTTTTTGAGATAGAATGTCTGGACCTCAAAAAATGCCTTGTTCGCCCTGATATAAAAGAAAAGTGTTATCCAGAAGATAGAGCCGTCAACTATAAATATAACCAGATAGGCAAAGTACCTATCCGAAAAGATGAAGAAGCATAGCGCGGAGACAGCGGATGCAGATTTGGAAATAAGTAGCGGTATGACATAATCCTTATTTTTTCGGACATTGTGCTGGGCAATGTAACAGAGGGTAGTAATAGTCATCATCATGGAAAATGTCATGGAAAGCCAGAACTTCTCAACAGATATTGGAATCTCTTTCAGATTCGGCATTAAGAACCGCGAAAAAATATTTATTGCCTTGAGCATCCAATCAGGCGCAATAACAAAGGCAAAACCTACTGAAAGATAGGTTGCAGCGCTTATCGCCATAAATATCTTTAAGTGTTTTTCTTCCCTGGTCATCTCAATCATTGTCTTCCTCCTTTTATCTAAAAGGTATCCTTATCCATGGGTTCATTTGCCAGAAAGGCCGATAGTGAATATTGGGCCAGTATCTCCAACGGCCAGCATCCAAAGAGGAGAAAAAATGGGGGATAAAGAGGGTTGTGGGTAAATGTCCACACACTGCTGGCCACAGACCCTAAATATTCACTGGGATTGCCAACAATCCAGGCTGTAATAATAATACCTGCGAAAACAGGAAAATCCATCCTGTTGGATGTATAAATGCCTCCTATCAAGAGCAGAACATAGAATGACCAGAACAAGACCCCTGCCCCTCTCCAGTAATCCCCCAGGGTCAAAGGAATTTGTAAAGATATGAGTGTCAGAATGATTGGGTTCAACCATCCGGGTAAAGGGAGTTTTAGCCTTCTTATCTGCCTTATCACTACCTTGATTGATAATGTATATGCTATCAGACCCCCCAGCACCCACGCCCACACGCCAAAATTGTAAAAACCGTTAATGCCATGATATGTCCACATCCCTGACCTTACCCCGATAGTCTCCTTGATGTATTCAATTATAAATATACTCAATATGAGGGAGAGCAGGCGATGGGTTGAAATGTTCCAGGCAAGCCATATTGTTATTGAAAAACCAGCGGCGATGGAGAGATAGAAGGGCATAGATATTAACGGTATATACCCTTCGTGGAATGCTGTAAAGAGGGTAACAAGTATAAATAAGGCAGCCAAAAGAAGATTTCGCTGCCTTTCTTTGTTTATATCACCTTGCATGACTATCTCGCGGTGTAATTTGGTTAATTACAGTATCCGCATCCTATAATTTTAAATTAGGCATGTCAAGGCATGTAACATGTTTTACACCTGTCCAAAAGGACAGGCAGCAAAATTTTTACTGCGGGAGCAGGTTTGCAACCTGCTCCCTAAATTTCGTATGTGCTGCATACGAATTATTTGGGTTCAAGTTACAAACTTGAACCCGCCAAAATTTTGCCTTAATCTGTGTAATCTATATTTTTTATCTGTGTAATCAGAGATTGTTGAGTTTTTCAACAAACTCTTTAAGAATGAACTTTCCCGAAAGGAAGGGATTAAATCTTTTTGATGATCTGATTAGCCGTTTCTTCCTGAAATCTCTTTTGAATCGTTAGAATCTCATCCACCCCTTTAAAAAAGGCATCAGAGACTTGAGGGTCAAAATGACTCCCCTCGCCTTTTTTAATCTCACTGAGCGCCTCCTCATTTGAAAACGCGGGTTTATAGGGTCTTTTTGTGGTTAGGGCATCAAACACATCGCACACACCAATAATCTTTCCGGACAAAGGTATCTCATCGCTGTGAAGTCCGTGCGGATAACCGGTGCCGTCATACCTTTCATGGTGTGTGAGGGCTATCTCCTGGGCCTTCTGGAGAAGCCTTGATTCTGAAGTGGAAAGTATTAAGCCGCCAATGATGGAATGTGTCTTAATCTTTTCAAACTCCTCTGTTGTAAGTTTATCAGGCTTAAGCAGGATGGAGTCAGGCACGCCTATCTTTCCTATATCATGCATTGGCGCTGCCGCAAATATATCTTCCACCTCATCGCTTTTCATGCCTACATTCCTTGCGACAACTGCTGAATAATGACCGAGTCTCATTATGTGATTGCCTGTTTGATCATCCCGGTATTCTGCTGCCCTGGAAAGCCTGTATACTGTCTCAAGTTCAGCGGTTTTTAATCTGTCATGGGTCTTATACGCATACGCCTCCATAGCAATGCTCATATCCAGAAAAAAGACCTTTGTGAATGCGTTAATAGCATGCCGCGCCTTTTCCGGTTTATCAGGATACTTAAGAAAGATGCGGTCTATTGCAAACTGAAAAAAATGGGTGTATGCCCCTATATACCACCCGGGTCCGACCCCAATCCTTTCATGGGTATAAGCTATATTTAAACGGTCATTAAAGTAGTCCTTGCCATAATTCCCTTTTAACAGCTCTGTAAAGTATCCCTTCACCGACGGCTTCAATCTCTTTATGACATCCGTATCCATTATAAATACCGATGTCTCCTTTTGCTTTAATATATGCTCGCAAAAACCTTCAATAAATTCGTCTATATGCTGGGCAAAATCATCCTTCATGGCCATAATGGCTCTACTGTCCTTTTTTGTGACAGAGAGATATTGCAGCCATCTTTCCCTGTCATATCTATCCAGCGGTTTTTCTTTATGTATCCAGTCCCTGAGCGCCTTCATCCTTTAAACCCCTCCATTACCTTTAAGACCTTGCTGATGTATCTATCGTCTGCTGCGCCTGTTCCCCAGAAATATCGCTCTATACCCTTATGGTATCCCCATCTGCGGATATTGTCAGCAAGGATAAAGGTACCCAATTGGATATTGGTATCTGTGGAAAAGAGGTCACCCTTAACCCCGAGTTCCTCTGCCATATGCGGCATGACCTGCATCAGGCCGACTGCGCCCTTTGGGCTTACTGCATCTATCCTGCCATTGCTCTCCACAATAATAATTGCCATTACCAGTTCGGTGTCTATTCCCTGAAGGCCTGAATACTTTTCTACCATGCTGCATATAGTATAAATCTCTGAAATACCAAGTTTGGGATTGACCTTTGATAGCCTCTCACTCATGACAAGTATCTTCTCATCCGAGATAAAACGCGCTTGGATTTCAGATTGCAGATATTTGATTCGCAGGGGCAATTCATGAATTGCCCCTACCCGGGACAGCGACATTTTTGTCTCTGCCAATTCATCAGTTGCGGCCGCCATTATTAAGAGAAAAAATGTGATAGATAGTATCGGTCTCATATCATCTCCGCCGGTATCTCCTCTATTCCATTGTCCGCCTGCCCCCGAATGCTTCTATCGGGGAACGAAGGTCTGGATATGGATGTAATCTCTACCATCCGCTCATTATCTGTATGGAGGTCTTTTGCTGAAACCTTAAGGATGCCATCGCTGTCAATGGTAAATTGCACCTCTAATCTGGGCGTCCCCGCCGGCATAGACGTGATATCAGTCAGCCTGAAATTTCCCAGACTCATGTTGTATCTTGCCATGCCCTTTTCGCCCTGCAGGATATGGATATCAACAGAGGTCTGGTCATCTTCTGCTGTTGTAAATATCTTGTTCCTGGATACCGGTATTTGGGTATTCCTGTCAATGAGCTTCGCAAATACCCCGCCCTGCGACTCAATGCCCAATGACAGCGGAGTAACATCCACCAGCACAACATCCCTCATCTCACCTGTTAATATCCCTGCCTGTATTGCTGCGCCAAGGGCAACTGCCTCGTCTGGATTAATATCCTTATATGGCTCTCTGCCGGTCAGTTTCCTTGCCAATTCCTGCACCGCAGGCATCCTCGTTGCGCCGCCCACAAGGATAACCCTGTCTATCTCCTCATAGCAGAGCGCTGCATCAGCCAGCGCCTGCATAGTTGGTTCAACCAATCTCTTAACAAGGTCTGAGGTCATTTCCTCAAATCCTTTTCTTGTTAATGTAATTTCAAAAAGACCATTATTTTCCATGATGCCGGGAATATTGATAGTGGTGGATAAGGCGCAAGACAGGGCAATCTTTGTTTCTTCTACTGTCTCTCTAAATCTTCTGAATTCTGTCTTCTGAGTAAGGAATCCATTGGACAAACGTTCTGCAATCCGCTGGTCCCAGTCATCACCGCCGAGGTGTGTATCCCCATTCACAGCCCTGACCTCAAATATACCCTGACCTATCTCAAGTATAGACACATCAAAGGTGCCTCCGCCTAAATCCCAGACCATAACCGTATGCGTATCTTCCTTACCTAATCCATAGGCTAATGCCGCCGCAGTCGGCTCATTGATTATCCTCTTTACCTCCAGCCCTGCGATGATACCGGCATCCCTTGTTGCCTGACGCTGTTCATTATTAAAATAGGCAGGGACAGTTATTACAGCCTTGTCTATATGTTCACCAAGGTATGCGCTGGCATTGGCCTTTATCTTTTGAAGTATCATGGCTGAAATCTCCTGCGGCGCATAATCTCTGCCGTTTAGATTAAATCTGCGGCCGGTACCCATATGCCTTTTGACAGAGGCGATGGTTGTCTCTGCTGCATCCTGATTTTTTGCATCTCTGCCAACCAGTATCGCGCCATTAACAGATGCCACAACCGATGGGAACAGCCTTTTCCCGAGAGCGTCAGGTATAATAATTGGCTGGCCTCCATCCATAAATGCCGCAACTGTATTGGTTGTTCCAAGGTCTATACCTATTATTTTTGACATATCGCCTCGCCCCTGATCTCCTTATCCCACTCTTCCATAATCCCATATTTAAGCATTGTCTCCATTCCAGCTATGGCAGCGCCAAGATTGATGCCGAGCATTGGAATGCCTGCAAGGGAAATAATAATATCCGCGCGGATGACTATTCCTTTGTCTAAAACCCTGTCTAAAAGGTCTGTGAGCGTTACATTTCTTTCCATTGTGGGTTCCGTATCCTATCCAATCCAACAAAACTGTAAGGCGGCCAGGGCCCTGTGAAACGTACAGAGAGCCCATTGATACTGCTGATCTTCTTTAGTTCTTCGCCTACATAGCTGCGGCTATCTTTTGGGACAAGGCATGACAGGTTCATAAGCATCTGCGTCTTCCCTTGTTTTCTTTTTATCTTTTCCACAAAGATGTCCTCAACATGCGCCTTTATTTGATTATATAATTTCTTAAAGCAGACTTCTGTCTCTGCCTCTATTTCATCTCTTAACCTCTTTTCAAATTTCTGTTTATACATATATGTGGCGCCGTCCCCGATGGATACATCCGGGGATTGTATTTCCCTCTGCAATCCCTTAAGTCCCGTGTCTCTCTCTACAACCCTTCCAGCAATCATGTCTATATCCCAGAATACCTGAATCCCATATTCTGCCTTGCCCCTGAACCGGCGAATTTTTTTACACATGGATTCATATTCCTGTTTAAGCCATGCCTTTACATCCGCTGTGTTACCCTTAATAATAGTATTGAAGGTTATGGGAAGCGCTGTTCCAAACCTCTTCCATGCCTCATCAACCACCTGCTGATGTGTGATTATCCAGTTTATCATGGCATCTTCATCCTCTGAGTTATATGCCTTTGCCTCGCAGTTATGGACAACTGCTAAAAGGCTGCAAAAGGGGATGGTGTATACCTCTGCTTTTTCTATGCCGATATTTCCCAGTGATATATCTTCCCTGCCATCGGTTATACAATAAATGTATCTGCCATCCATAGTGAACCTCCCGATAAATACAATTACGAATTAGGAATTACGAATTATGAATTCCTATAGCGGGTTCAAGTTTATAACTTGAACCCCAATAGTTCGTATCAAGGTAATCACGAAATTTATGGAGCAGGTTACAAACCTGCTCCCGCAAGTAATTCCTAATTTTTAATTCCTAATTGTGTTATTAACCATCCCATTTGCAAGATTATCCAGACTATCCCTAACTTTTTTCACGGACTCAGAAACTCCATAGTCCTCTTTTATCTCTTCAATAACCCTGTCAAGTTCCATTAACGTCCTGCCCAGCCTTTCTATCTCTTCGCCGGTTAAACTCACTCCATCCATTCGTCTGACTGCCTGCGTCTTAAGGATATCCCGTACAATCTCCACCACTGCAATAACCAGACCCAAGACCCCCTGTTTCAAATTATCTTTATCTATGTCTATATTCATGTCTTTAAGCCTGCCCTCGGATGCTTCTATCGGGGGGCCTGTGTTAATCCACCCGACTTGGCGCTCAACCATCCGCACCATGGACAACCACTGTTCAGAAGTTCTTCCACAGGTTGTCTCTTTTTGCATCCGGGGCAGTTTTCTTTTGACACCATTGCCTCATTCCATGCCGCTGTTTCAAGATTTGTGCCTAAGGGAAATGTCATGCCGTATTTTGCGGCAGTCTCAAATGAGGCAATGGCTGCCCGTATCCTTATGTTAAGGAGTTCAGCGCCTGCAACGGATATGGCAATGTCCGCATTGATGACAATCCCTTTATCCAGAACCCTGTCTATAACATCCGACAGGGTAGCGCTGTCATTCATTGTTTTAATTCCTGCCTCTATAGTCATTTATTCACCTTCTCCTTGCGCCTTTATGGTTCCACAGTCTCCATCCGTTTACGCATACGTTGACGGTTAAATTCCAGCAGATTACCGTTGTCATCCAGAGTTGCCTCGTATGTTGCCAGAATATCCATACCGTCAGGGATGGAATGTTTTTCTATCATCTCAACAAATACGTGCCATCCCTTTTCATCCTTAACTGTCTTTAGTGTAGTAACGAGATCCAGGCCTGTAACTTTATGAAGTTCATTCCTCGCCTTTAGAATCACATCTGTTATGTTCATTGTCATTGTGGTCTCCCTCCTTTTTTTAACTCCTGACCCCCGATAGAAATATTCGGGGGCAGGCTTCTCACTTTTGCTTTGCTATCTCCTCCATCCTCTCCATCAGTTCTGTCTCCCTCTCCTGATATTCTTCCTCTGTTATCTCTTCCAGTTCTAATTTCATTTGCAGGTCAAGCAGCGACTCCCGAATCTTTGACTCATCAAACTTCTCTGCCTCTGCTGCCTCTTTAATCTTTTCCGCCAGCCATACCACACCGTGGACAGGGGAAAAAAGTATGTCGTCTAATAGAAATGCCATCACACCACCTTTTTAATCACAATAACATCTCCGCTCATAGAGGGCCTGGCGCTGCCCTGAACGCAGTCCATCAGGGTTTCGTATGCCTGTTTTATCCCTTCAAACTTTTTTTGCGCCTCATGGTCTTCCGGATTTTTATCAGGGTGGAAAGCCTTTAGCATTACCCTGTAGGCAGCCCTTATCTCATCTTCTGCAGGCAGTTCGGCAAGCTCACTGTTTGACCATCTGTTTATCCTCATAACATCCATTGCCTTCGCTATCTCATGAATATTTATCCTCTTGATTTCCATTGTGGAAAAACTATAAGGTGGAAGCGGACCTATAATCCTGAAATTTACATCTCCTCCATATCTCTCATTCATGCTGTCAATTTCTTCATATAGTTTATGTATATTGTTCCTTTCTATCAGAAACGCCATATTCATTATCATCCTATCGTCCATGAGGTCATGCGTCCGGATGCCCGGGACATATCCTTTTAAATCTCCTAATATCTCATCTCGTATCCTGCCCGTTTCTTCATCGAGCGCCCTTTTGACCATCCTGCCAAGTTCTATGGCATATTCCTTCGATGGTCTTAATGCCGCCTCCTCCTTAAAGCTCTTTATATCCTTCTTTTTTCCAATCTCCTTTATTACCTCATCCAGATTATTCCATAACACCAGAACCTCAACCTGTGTCTTTCCATCCATTGCAAGAATGGCATTCTTGAATCCGGAATAGCCTGTATCTAATATCTCCATAATCTCTTCCTCATCCCTTGCAATGGTTCCAAATTTTACAGGAATGACTGTAGAGGCTTTCATAAAGCCCTCAATAACCGATTGATGCTCGGTCAAATAACGGATAATGAGATCTCTGTCAGATGTGGCGCTGTATGCCGCAAAGGGGACATCCTTTACCACTGCGGAAATATCCTGATAAGGGATGGAATAGACATCGCCGTTTGATTTTGGACCGGTTGATTTTGCAACTGTCTTCCCATTAGTATTTGCAATACAATAAATGTGTTTAGCCATAAATTTATTTCCTCTTTCTTATAGACTCCACTGCCCTTTCCATGTTTGCCATAGAGATAGTTAATTCCTCTATATCCCTGCCTTTAATACTCAGAAACTGCCTTATTGCGAGAAGTGTTGCCTCCCTGCATATAGCCTCTATGTCAGAACCGGCCACGCCATTGGTCAACATTGTCAAGGCATTAATATCCACATCTTCAGCAAGGGGTTTTCCCTTTGTATGGATCTTGAATATCTCAAGCCTTGCCTTTTCGTCGGGCATGGGCAGTTCACATATCACATCAAATCTGCCTGTTCTGAGAAGGGCCGGGTCAATGATGTCCATCCTGTTTGTGGCAGCCAGCACCACCACGCCCTTTAATTCCTCTATGCCGTCCATTTCTGTAAGGAACTGGCTGATGACCCGCTCAGTAACATGGGAATCACCGCCTCCCCTTGTGGGAACAAGCGAATCTATCTCATCAAAAAACATAATACACGGCACTGCCTGTTTTGCCTTATGAAAGACCTCCCTCACCCCCCTCTCACTCTCGCCGACCCACTTTGATAATATCTCCGGGCCCTTGATGGATATAAAATTGCCCTCGCTCTCGGTGGCAAGCGCCTTTGCCATCATGGTCTTTCCTGTGCCTGGGGCGCCGTGTAAAAGTATGCCCTTCGGGGGTCTTGTCCGCGCATATCTAAAGAGTTCAGGGTGTTTTAACGGCAGTTCAACTGCATCTATCAGGGTCTGTTTTATATCATACATACCGCCTATATCCGACCACCGGACATCAGGGACCTCTACAAAGACCTCCCTCAAACATGACGGTTCAACATCCTTCAGGGCCTCAATAAAATCGTCCATCGTTACCTCTAATTTAATCAGGGTTTCATAAGGCACCTCATCAAGATGAAAGTCTATCGACGGGAATATCTTTCTTAAGGTAGCCATTGCCGCCTCCCTGCAGAGCGCCTCAAGGTCAGCTCCGACAAACCCGTGTGTAATCTGGGATATCCTCTGCAGGTCAACATCCTGCGCCAACGGCATTCCCCTTGTATGTATTGTGATGATCTCCAGCCTGCCGTTTTTATCAGGTATGCTTATCTCTATCTCCCTGTCAAACCTCCCCGGTCTTCTAAGCGCAGGGTCAACCATATTTGGAAGGTTTGTGGCGCCGATAACGATTACCTGTCCCCTGGATTCCAGTCCATCCATCAATGCAAGGAGCTGGGCGACAACCCTTCTCTCCACCTGTTTTTCCGCGCCCATCTCTTCCCGTTTTGGCGCAATCGCGTCTATCTCATCAAGGAATATTATTGCAGGGGCGTTAGACGATGCTGTCTCAAATATCTTTCTTAAGTGCGCCTCGCTCTCGCCGTAAAACTTGTGCATAATCTCAGGCCCGCTCAGATGGGTAAAATATGCGTCTGTTTCATTTGCAACAGCCCTCGCAATAAGGGTCTTTCCGCAGCCCGGCGGCCCGTGTAAAAAAACCCCCTTTGGCGCATCTATGCCAAGCCTTTCAAATACCTGAGGGTGTCTTAAAGGCAGTTCTATCATCTCCCGTATCCTGCGTATCTCTTTTTTTAGTCCGCCAATATCCTCATATGATATCCGCGCCCTTTCCGGGGACTTCTTCTCTTCCTTTCTTGTTTTTATTTCAATAATAGTCTTTGGATGGATGACCACCACATCCCTTGGTATAACAGCCCCAACCAAAAAATCATGGCTTCTGGTTCCAAAAAGGGTTGCCCTTATCCTGTCGCCTTCCACAAGAGGCAGCCCATCTAACAGACTGCTTAAATATCTCATATCCCCTATTGCCCCTCTCAAAAAGGTAACGGGAGATAAAATAACCCTCTGTGCTGGTTTATACGGCATCTTCTCAATTGCAGTCTTTTCATCTAATCCTATCTGCGCATTCTGTCTTATGAGGCCATCGGCCTGAATAATACCCTTGCCCCTGTCCTCAATATATGTGGGCATGACCTTGGCAACAGTCTTGCGCTTGCCTGTGATCTGCACAATATCTCCCACCTCAACACCAAGGGTTGTCATATCTGAAGGGTCTATTCTGGCAATGCCTCTGCCTACATCCTTTGTCCTTGCCTCTGAAACACGCAAGTTTAATATGCCTGACGATTCCGACATTTCATGCCCTCTTTTCCATTTTTATTTCCATTACCCCATTTTTATAAGCAGAGGTAAGCGTGGATGTATTTACGCGGGACGGAAGTGTAATATTCTTTCTATATTTTCTTTCCTTGCCATCTGCCTTGAGGGTAAGCAGATCATCATTCACATCAACATGAATATCACCCTTTTCCACTCCAGGCATCTCAGCAATAACTAATATATGATCTTTTTCATCAAACACATCTACCATGGGCTCTCTCACCTCCTCTACTACAGGCCCCTCCGGGCTCTCCTTGATATTTCCAAACGGCTCTACTATCGGCTTTCCCCCCAATGTCCTGATGGAAAATCCATAAACACCTTTTACCTCTTTGCCCCCTTTGCCAAAACCCTTTAGTTCGCCTTCTTTTCTGATTGCTTCTCCCTTTTCAGCAACCTTGCCAGCCATATCTATCAGGTCGCCCAGCCCTTTGAATATCCCGCCGAGGGAAATCTTTCCCACACCAAAGTCAATTACCCCTTCCTCCTCTTTTTTTGCTTCTGCTTTTTTCTTTTCAGCCGACATATCACACCTCCCTTACTCGCTTTGCGATATTGCAAAATGCAAATTGCAAATTGCAAATTGCAAATTTAAAATCTTCAATCTTCAATCTTCAATTTGCATTTTCTTTCATTTCCACTCCACCACTATATTTACAAAGTTAAACGGCGGCGCCGGACCCACATATTTTATCTTCAGCCTTTCGTTGTGGGCTGCGTCAAACCCTTCTACCTTTTCGTCAAATTCCTTTATCCGCGTCATACCAACTAAAAATGCCGCATTTAAAACCATATTATCTCCATAGACCTGATTGGTGCGGGTATCTATAGAAATAGTCTTTAAGGAGTTCATCATCTTATCTGCCTCTGCCTCTTTTTTTCTCTTTAATCTTGCCTGCACCATCTTACCCAGGTTAATTCTGTCGCCATAAGTCTTGCCAGACGGCATTGCCGCTGTCTTATCCCTCAACCGTTTAATCTCCTCATCTTCCTGTAATATCTCCTGAAAGACTGCGTCTATATCCTTCCACACAGCCTTAATCCCCAGTTCTATCTTATTGTCCATATCCCTTAATAGTTTCTTAAACTCTTCATATCTTTTTCTCAAAAGCCCCCGGATATCTTCTATACTATCGGCAATGGTAGAAAACCTCACAGGAAGCACAGTATGTTCCTTCATAACCCTTTCAATGACACGTTGGTGCGCCAGCAGATTCCCTCTGTTTAAGACATATTTTGTCTCAGGAGATTTACTGATAACAGCAGAGATGTCCTCATAACCTGCGGTAGTAACCGCATCGCCTCTCCCGCCGATCCCGATATCCCCGAAGTTTATAGCCTCTCCCGTCCCTATTATGCAGTAAAGGTAGCTACCTTCCCCTGTTCTCTCTGCCTTTTCCAAAAATCTGCCTCCCTTTCCAGCGCTGACACTCCGGGGTTTATCCTCCCCCTCTCCAGCGCCCTTGCCCTTTCCCTTGCCATAAGGGTTCTGGCAAGACGCCATAGAGATGCTGAATTAAGCCTTGTGTTTTTGCCTTTGTTCACCACTGTCTCTAATTCATAAGATTTCCAATCCATATCTTCTCTCCTTTAATAATCCATGACCATCGCCTTTAAAGGGGACTTTGCCCCCGCATTCCGGCGCAATTTATTCTTCTTCTCATGTTTGAATTGTGCAGGCGCAGATTGTTCCATCTTTTCTATCTCCCTTTTGAGGTCTTTAATCTCCGCCTCTATATTCATTTTTCTTTTATCAATAGTCTGCATCTCATGTTCCAGCCTTGTCTTTTCCATGGCCATGCCAAAAAGCCCGAGATAGTCTTTGCCCTTGCGCCCAAGCATGGAGCGGATTTTTGCCCTCTGACCGGTCTTTATATCAGAGAGACCCAGTGTTTTTCTGGACATAGTTTAAGCCTCCTATGAAAATCAGAAACTCAGCTTAACGGAGACTCAGCGGCTTCCTCTCCGTCATAAATCCTTTGTTTAACCCTGAAACCTGACCCGTTCCTGCAGTGCTTATCTATGAGTTTTTCTATCAATTCCCCAACCTTTTTCGTGCTGGTCTTTGATCCAACCCTGCTGGTCTCAGAGCAAAGGACATCTGTGCATATATCCCTGAATATCCTGCTTTCCGCATCCACAGAGCCCTTTCTTACCTTGAGCGTCTTTGCTATCATGATGCACCCCCTCACAGTGGGCGCAAACTCGCATTTGCCTGAATCCCTTAAAGCCCTTACGATATCCACTATCTTCCCGGCATCCTCTTTTTCCAGTCCTGATTTTGCAACGGTTATTGCGCCCTCGGTCTCCCTGTCAGGATGGTCAATGTCCATGGTAACCATCCTATCCCTCAGCGCATCCTGGCTCCTGTAAACACCAGCATACTCTTCCGGGTTGCTCGTAAATATCGCCGTGAAGTTTGGGTCAACCTTGAGATACCCTTCCCCTTCCCTTGAAGCAGGCATATCCATCATCTTTTCCTGAAGGACCGAAAGCAGGACATTATTAGCCTCGGGCCTTGACCTTGTAAACTCATCATAGATGAGGGTGAAACCGTATTTACAGGCAACTGTGAGGCGGTTGTCCACCCATGTATTCTGCATGTTCTCATCTGTTTTCAATACCGAGTGGATGAAGTTGTCCACCACCATCCTCTTCCTGTAGCCGTGCTGCCCGCCAACCAGATCGGAAGTGGAATGCTCCTCGTCGCCGTGTATGATGATAACAGGTCTTCCTACCTTTGAAGCGAGATGCATGGCAAGGGTTGTCTTGCCTGTGCCTGATGCGCCTCTGAAATGGACGGGAAAGCCCGCGGCAATATAGGCAAGCGCCCGTTCCGTAACATCGCGGACATAACCTGTCTCCACAAAGTTTGGAAGCCTTCGTGGCTCAAGCATCGTTGTAAATTCTCCAATTGACATGATAAATACCTCCCTTAACCTTTCTTGCCCTTACCATGAGCCTGCCGAACCTTCACAGTCCTCCCTGTCTTCTTCCCCCGCTTTGACTGCATTGTGGCTGCGAGGCCGTGCCATGCGCCTGCCGCGTCTTCCTGCTCCTTTTTGAAGCCATCTATAATACCTTTGAAGTCGTCGAGCATACCTGAGACCTCTTTTTTAATGTTAGAAACAGATGTCTTCCTCTCATCATCCATACGATGAAATTCGGAAAGCATATCCAATGTCTGCTGCCTGATGGAGGCAAGTTCTCCAACCCTCGCATCATACGAAGCTGTTATATTCTGTGCCAGTGATCTCATACCTTCTGCATTTGACATAATTAGTTTCCTCCTTTGTGTTTGATTAGACATGATGGGGACAGATTTCGAATCCGTCCCCAATGTCCCGCTCTCTTACCCCTTAAAGCGCCTAAGCTGCGGCTGCTTCAGTTGCCGTGAGACCAACTGCCTCAGCATACTTGAGGAAGGTCTCAACAGATGCGACAACCACTCTGGCCTCTATTGCCAGAATCTCGATGCCCACAAGGGATACCCTTGCCCATGCGTCGATGACTACGCCTTTGTCCAGGATCCGGTCAATTACCTCTACCAGGCTGGATGATGCCATAGTTTTTTCTACTGCCATGATAATCACCTCCTTTCATCGTGTATTTGCTGAACTATAGGAAGAGCAAATTCCATGCCATGTATGAAGAGGATTGGATGATTGGCTGTAAAGCGTGGGAAATAGCCGATTTGCAGGGATTGGTCTTTTCTAAAGATATATGCAGCCGTGAAAGATTATGGCGTTTACGCCATAACTATGGAATGTATTCCATAGAATATATTCTATAAAGATGCCGTTTAAGAATTAAACCCAAATAATGCGTGAATGGTAGCCGCAACCTTTTAGGTTGCGTTTTATTTGTAGCCTGCCGATTTATCGGCGATTGTAACTCAAACCTTCAGGTTTGAGTTTTCAAGGCTAAAGCCTTGAGTTACAAAATGCGCTCAATAAATTGAGCAACTACATTAAAATAATATATTGATTTTTAACAAGGTAGCCGCACCCTTTATGTGTGCGTTTTGGCGTAATATGGACTTTTTCAGCAACCTGTTAGGATTTAGGATCCCCAGTTCAATAAGGAAGTGCAACACTTAGGAAAGGAAGGTATCCTAAGTGAATGCACAAACAAACATATAAACATCTCTCCAGCGAAGAGAGAGACCATATAGCCGTTCTTCGCGCTCAAGGCTTCAAAGCAAGT